>JAYZHS010000112.1:0-3734 GCA_036166315.1 Fidelibacterota bacterium | reverse complement strand
TATGAATTCTGGGGAAATGGTTTAGTTTTAAACATGGTTGACGATCAAAGCATTGATCTCGATACTGGGGTGAGAGGTGGATTATTCTCTTATTTTAAAGATAAATATGCAATTGAAACGATAGTTGGAAATCAAAAAACTTGGAGATCAACCAATCAAGCGCCAGCCTTTGATGAAAGAATCCCCAACTATCAAATAAATAATAACGTTTACGCTGCTAAATTTTCATCGAATATGAATTCACTGATTAATGAATTCTATTTTATGAAAATTGAAGATAATCATTACCTGCCTATTACTAGAAAAACAAAGTTAGTCAATCATCAACTGTATGGATTTAATTCAATCTACTCCAGCGATGTTTTTGATATCAATCTTGAATATGTCCTATCAGTAGATGATGATAGAGCTTTTTATCTTAATTCAAATTATTATCTGGATGAAATATCTATAGGTATTTCCTATAAAAATTATTTGTTTGATCGCCTTTCTCCTTATAGCCGTTGGGATTTTGTAAATAACCCTAATGGAGCTTTATTCATCCAGCAAATGCCAACCGTTTTTCGAAGCCATAGCTCTTTATATTTAGGAAGAATTACTCATCAAATTGACTATAATGACGAAGTTGGATTTAGTCTCGCTTTTGAACAAATGCTCAAAAATAATGGTTCATTTATTTTTTATTTCTCACAAGCAAGCAGGCATGATGAGTGGGCTTCTATAAAAAGAGATAGTTTATCTATTTACGAATGGACAATAACTAACTCCACTTCATTGATGCCTTCAACAGAATGGATGTACAATCCTTTTAAGGAATATTATTTTGAATTGAGTGGGTATTTAGATTCAAAATTATTTTATCAGATTGCATACGGTAACAATCAAGATGTTACGGATATTTTTTCGAGTCAATATTCAGAACAAGGTCATTCTTACAGTTATGAGATGATACAAGCACACACTATGCCAATAATGATCTCGTACCAAATAAACGAAAAAAACAGTATTAATGTTCAAATAGAATATCAAAAAGTTAAAAAAGGAATGTATAGTCTAAATTCTGCGCTTAGCAGTAAAGGTGAGATATTTGGTTCAAGTTTTGAAAAAAATCATCAAATCAATCGATTTATTAGTATTGGATATTCAAAATCACCTAAATGGTCTTTAAGTATTAATATTGATAATGCAAATACAGACGATGTATTTGCGATTCAGAAAGGTAGAAATACTAATTTTATTGAGAGTGCGTTGAATCAATTTTTTAATAAATCACTTACTTGGGCAAGTATAGATTTAG
This sequence comes from Fidelibacterota bacterium, assembly GCA_036166315.1. Lineage (GTDB taxonomy): Bacteria > Fidelibacterota > Marinisomatia > Marinisomatales > TCS55 > TMED108. The sequence continues at coordinate 2,437 of JAYZHS010000112.1, read as the reverse complement.
TTTATAATACTTTTAATTCGACTCAACTTTCTATTTCTTATGGATCACAAAGAGGCGGCGTATATTGCAGCAATGGAATATGTAAATATGTGCAACCATTTGAAAATGGTTTTAAATTTGGAATAACAACTGCATTTTAATTTAAAATGAAAAAAATTACAACTCATCTAGCATTGTTATTTTCGTTTTTCCTATGGACATGCGAAGATAAAGTAAAAATATCCAATCTTGCATCCATTCAAATTATTGGGGATGATTCTTTATTTAAAATTGGGCAATCGTCTTATTTTTATGCACGAGGATTTGATAAAAATAATAATCGAATTGATAAAATAGATGTAGCATGGTCATCCTCTGATGAATCCGTAATAACTATTGACAATGAAGGCAAGGCAACAGCTGTATCTAAAGGCACTGCTGATTTAATTGCATCTTCATCAGATGTTACCACACTCAGAGAGATTGTAGTTTCTACTTCACGCAGAAAGGTATTAAGTGAAATGTTTACTTCTAGCACCTGAGGTCCCTGTGCCTCCGCGGAGCGGAGTTTAAATTCTTTAACTGATCAGCGCTCAGTAAATTCGATTAGCGCTGAGCTTGATAGTATTTGGATGCGAATCTTTTATCATGTTTGGTGGCCATCTCCAGGAAATGACCCAATGTATGCATTAAATACCAGCATGAATCGTACACGAAGCGACTATTATGAAGGTAATTATACGCCGCATATGTTTACGAATGGATTTGATTCAGGTTCAAGTCTAAATGCATGGGTGGAAGATCCAAAAAAATACATGAATGAGGTATCATTCTTAGAATTGTCTTTTCAAGGAGCAAATAATAACGATAATTATAATTTTGCTATTACAGCTAAAAGCTTGATAAATACCGATGATTCATCTGATTTAAGATTATTTGTTGCTCCCATACTAGGAAAGGTCGTTTATCCAGGATCGTATAATGGTATGTACGAGCATCATAATGTAATTATTGAACAATTAACAGGTAATTCAGGTAAAAGTATTAAGTTTTTAGCAAATGTTGACCACACTGAAACATTCAGTTGGTCTATACCGTCGCAGTGGGTCGATAATATACAATTGAGGTGGAACAGTAGCACTATCAAGGTGATTGCGTGGGTTCAAAATTATCGAACTAAAGAAATTTTACAAGCAGCTGATTTTACATTTTAATTAATTAATTTAGAATTAACCTTGAGGACATGGCTTGTTCAGGGTAGATTTGGCGCACTTTTTATTTTCGTTTTTTTAAATATGATTAATTGCACCCGTAGCTCAACTGGATAGAGCGTTCGGCTACGGACCGAAAGGTTGAGGGTTCGAATCCTTCCGGGTGTACAATTATATAGGAGGTTTACTTAATGCATTACTTAAAGTATATATCATTAGTAACTACATTGTCTTTTTATGTTCTGGTTGGTCAAAATTCCAAAGATGAAATTTGGTCAAAAGAAAATTTTTCAGGATTAAAATTTAGAAGCATTGGTCCTGCATTTATGTCAGGAAGAATATCGGATATTGCTTTTCATCCTGACAATGAAAGTATTTGGTATGTTACTGTTGGATCTGGTAATGTATGGAAAACTGTTAATTCTGGAGTGACATGGACACCTATTTTTGATGATCAGAATTCCTATTCAATCGGTTGCGTTACAATTGATCCAAATAATCCCAATACGGTATGGGTTGGTACAGGTGAAAATCTAGGCGGTAGGCATTTTGGCTATGGAGATGGCTTGTATAAATCAAATGACGGAGGACAGTCTTGGGTAAATATGGGTTTAATAAAATCTGAGCATATTTCTGAAGTATTGATTCATCCAGAAAATTCAGATGTTATCTGGGTAGCCTCACAAGGCCCGATGTGGAGTAGTGGAGGACAAAGGGGTGTGTATAAAAGTAATGACGGTGGTAAATCATGGTCTCTTGTTTTAAAAAGCAATAAATGGACCGGCGCTACTGAGCTTAAAATGGATCCTAGAAATCCTGATCGTCTTTATGCGGTCTTGTGGCAACGACATCGTACAGTTGCAGCTTATATGGGTGGTGGACCAGGAACAGGAATCTATCGATCTGAAGATGGCGGAGAAAATTGGAAAAAATTGACCTCTGGTCTTCCATCTTCAAATATGGGAAAGATTGGCTTTGATATTTCCCACCAAAAACCGGATGTATTGTACGCTGCGATCGAACTTGATAGAAGAAAAGGTGGTGTATATAAATCGTTAGATCGCGGAGAAACATGGTCAAGGCAATCAGATGCAGTTGCTGGTGGTACAGGCCCTCATTATTATCAAGAATTATATACCTCTCCCCATCATTTTGATAGGCTGTATTTAATGAACAATTACATGTTAATCTCAAAAGACGGAGGAAAGAATTTTTCTCGAATGAATGAGAAGCATAAGCATGTTGAT
>JAYZHS010000111.1:0-3659 GCA_036166315.1 Fidelibacterota bacterium | reverse complement strand
ATATCTCCGATATAATGCCCTAATTCACCCATATTGAACAATGCTTCTTCAAACCTATTATTTTTCATCAAATAGATTATACGGTTACAGAGTATTTCAATATACCAAGGTGCATCTCCCATTTTTTTTATTGCCTCTTCACCATATTTCTCATAAAAACCTTTTCGATCTCTTGGGATATTATCAAATGGATAGGTATCATAAAAATCCGCGTCGATAAAGTGATGATGGTAGCCGGATCTATCCAATCCTTTGATATAGTCAGGAACAGGTCCATACAATTTTAGCTTATCAGAGTGCTGCATCAAAAAGCGACCAAAAGGTCCTTTTAGTTGTCTAGAAGCCAAATAGTTAATTCGGCGATGTCCTTCATAGCCCCATCCTGTTAAAATAGATGGCAAGATAAAGACTAGAATGATAAGCCATATTTTACTGGCTCGCTTCATTTTAAATAAATCTATACTTTTTTCTTTTTATGACGATTAGCGCGTAAGCGTTTTTTTCGCTTATGAGTATTCATTTTGCGCCGTTTACGTTTTTTACCGCAGGGCATTCAACCTCTTTTATTTCTTTAAACTATCATTTACATGGGAACGCATATTTTTTGCCGGCTTAAAAGTAGGCACATGCCGCTCAGGAAGAAAAATAGCTTCTCCTGTTCCAGGATTTCGAGCTTTTTTTGGTTTTCTATGTTTAACGCCAAAAGTACCAAATCCACGTAATTCTACTCGCTCATTACGTCCAAGGGATTCTATAATTGTTGACATTACGCCATTCATTACAGCTTCAGTCTCAACTTTTGTCAAGCCTGTAGCTTCAGAAACAGCGTTAACTATGTTTTGTTTTGTCATGGTATTTACTCCATTCGCCAACGATAGGCTGGCAGTTCATCAAACCAGCTTTTAGTGGCTTGCTCCAGATTCGAAGTGAATAAATCTAAGAAGGAATTATTTTTTTTATCTATTTGAATAGTTTTGGGCTTTCCTTTTATTTGGCTTAATGTCCCAGCTAAAGCAATAGCATCTTCAAATGTACCTAACAAGTCAATTAGGCCTAATTCTTTCGATTGCAATCCTGTAAATACGCGGCCGTCAGCAAGTTTGACCAGCTCAGCTCTATCAATTAATCGATTTTGTCCAACAGCTGAAACAAATTGACCATGGATATCTTTTACCATTTCATTCAGATGTTTTCTATCTGCATCCGTTACCTCTCTTGAATAGGATCCTACATCTTTTAAGCCACCACTTTTTACCGTTTCAAACTTTATTCCAACCTTGTCAAGCAATTCCGTAGCAATAGGATAATTCATAATTACGCCAATACTTCCAATAATTGTTCCGGGGTTTGCAATTAATGTGTCGCCTCCAAGTGCTATATAATAACCTCCAGAAGCTGCAACAGACCCCATGCTGGTGATTACCGGTTTAATCCCTCGCAATGACCTTACTTTTTCATATATTTCTTGAGTGGGTGCAACTAAACCGCCTGGTGAATCAATTCGAATGACAATCGCTGAAATATCTTTACGATTTTTGAATTTCTCTAATTGAGAAACAATTGATTCAGATGAAATGATTGGTCCATTTACTTTTACTATTCCAACTTTCTTTCCTGATCCTTCGATTGTAGAATTAGCAGAAATTGCTCCCAGTCTAAAAATTATAATTGAAATAAAGAAAGCGCCCAAGCTCCACCATAGCCAGTTTAAATTTGTCTTTGGTCTATTCATTTATTTCTTCACCCAAAGTGTAAGTTTTTGACCGGGAAAGATATGTTGCCCATATTTCATTCCATTCCATTGGCGAATTTTTGATGCACGCGTACTATAATCTTCAGCAATATGTCCCAATGTATCACCTCTTCGAACTTTATATATTACTTTGCTGTGATTCGAAGACATTTGAACGCTAGAAGACCTAGGAATGTTCATTCCAGGTGCAGGGATTGTTAATTTTTGACCTATTCGTAAATTATTTCTATTCCTTATTTTATTCACAGAAGCTATATCAGATTGAGAAACTCGATATTTTCTTGAAATATACCATAAGCTTTCACCATTTCTTACGCGGTGTGTTATAAATTGAGGCGCAAACCTTTCATTCTCAGGAAGAGCGTTATAATTTTTGATAAATTTCTTCTTCATTCCTGTTGGAATCTTTAATTGATAAGCTTTGGCTGGAGTAGCTGATTGCCTCAATTCAGGGTTAAGGGATTGAAGTGTTTTAAATGAAGTGCCTGCGGCTTTTGCTAATACTGTGAGGTCAGCACTTTTTTCAATAGATACCACATCATATTTTAACGCTTTATCAGTCTTCCTTTTTCTTACAAATCCAAAATCCTTTGGATTTTTAGCCATAATGGTTGCTGCCAAAAAATATGGCATATAATTACGCGTTTCTCTTGGAAGTGAGTGCAATTGCCAAAAATCTGAGGTTTGATGAAGGCGAGTTGCGCGTCTTATTCGACCTTCACCAGAATTATATGCTGCTAACGCTAAATACCAATTATCAAATTCTTCATATAGATTAGTCAAATACGCACATGCAGCTTTGGTGGCTTTGACTGGGTCACGCCTTTCATCGATATACCAATTTCTCTCTAAACCATATATCTTTCCAGTCGAATAAATAAATTGCCACATTCCCGTTGCTGCTGCTTTAGAATGAGCTTTTGGATTAAGTCCTGATTCAATCATTGCTAAATAAAGTAATTCGGGGGGTAAATTGTTTTCATCTATAATCTTTGAAAGTATAGGGCCATAAACCTCGAGCCTATCTAGCCAGATTTCAAATTGGGGACGACCTTTGGTTTTAAAATATTCAATGAATTGATCTACTTTTTTATTACGAACTAAAGGTATGTGACCATCCCTATCCTCAACAACAATAAATTGCGTTGCTCCCATTTCGACCTCTAAAGGCTCAGAGCGAGAAGTTACATCCATTCGCATACTCTCAGCGGTCAATGATGCATCAATCTTATCAAGAGTATCAAACCTTTTTGTGTATAATGATACCAAAGATTCTTCAAATCGATCAAATTCATCCCTATCTTCATCATTCATCTCACCGTATTGATCAGCTTCAGAAAGTAAATCAAAAATTCGATTCAAATTATAAACCACCTCCAAGGTGTCATTCATCACATCTGATATAAATGCATCAGAAAGCAAAATTTTAGCTTCCTTTAATAAATCAGGTAATCTATTCTCATTTGAGCTAAGACTATTTTCTTCATCAAAGACAGTTTCCGGGCTATAACCTAATCCTTTACCGTTCGATTGCTGAGCAAACCCAACCGCAATGCATAATAATAAAATCTTAATCTGTGTAAATCCTTTATACATATATATTTAGAGTGATTTAAGAGGCGAAATTAATTGGAAGCTCACTCCTCAGTCAAGCCTTTTCCTTGATTATTAATAATTGCTGTAGTGCTATATCCTTTGATGTGAGGAAGTATTTTAACCTTTCCGCCATTATTGATAACTGTATCTGACCCAACTATTTGATTGATTTTATAGTCACCACCTTTTGTTAATATATCTGGTAATAATAAATCAATTAATTTTTCCGGTGTTTCTTCATTGAAGATAATTACGGCATCTATATAATCTAATTTTGAAAGATTCTCAGCCCGTATATTTTGATTATTAA
>JAYZHS010000110.1:0-10005 GCA_036166315.1 Fidelibacterota bacterium | reverse complement strand
GCCTTTTGAAAACTAAAGATCCATTCATTCATTATATTTATTGAATTTTCATCTACGGTAGCATCAATGGGTTTATCAATTCTTAAATACAGTGGTTGTCCAAAAATGTTTGTTGATAATCGCAATCCAAATCCGTAATTCGCCAAGGATGTATTATCAAACAATTGATCATTGGACTCAAATTTCGAACCCGACAATATTCCATAATCCATAAAGGCGGCGACTTCTACAGAAACAGCTCCGAACTTTTTATGGATGAATGTCTCAAAGCTGTTTGAAAATACTCCTTCAACGCCTATAAAATTCTGATTTCCAAATGCGCGAAGGTTTGCATCGCCTGGTAAATGATATTGATTGCGTAAATCATAATCTCCATAAAAACTCGACGCATCTCTAAGGTATCCTTTTTCAAGCATTGCCGCGGAACCTGCCCCTTCAACAGTAAACCGCTCCTGAAAAGGAACGCCTTTAGAGTCAGACCATATCCACCCTAAAAAATTCCTATCTCTAAAACCGAATAATTTGGTTTTCTTTTCAAATATATCCTCAATCGTTAATCTGGTAAAAGACCAATCAGATATGCCTCCTGGTGAAAAATCTATCATAATCGACCCATTATCAATCCTACTATCGCTAAGCTTCATTGATACAACCGAAACCAATCCTTTTTCAAACAGATTTGTTCGTTTAACATTTGCAACATCCGTCACGGAAAGGCCAACCGTTAAGCTGGTGGGGCTTGTAGGGTTAAGCTTATTCGATGTTGAAACTCCAAAACCTCTGACTCCGCCAAAATCATAAAGATGATAATCATACTTTCGCATTCCTTTGTGCAGATAGCGTCTCCACCCGGATATTTTCCAAGAAGCGCTTCCGGTCTCAGCGCCAACATTTAAATCAAAATTTAACTCTTCATTTATACCATAGTTTCGTTTCAGTTTTATTCCAGGCATGTAGCCATCAACATCATGGTACTGAACAGTAGGATAGTATTGTAAAACGTATTTATTTCGTGGCAGGTAGCGCATCCCGGGCCTGTAAAACATTATCTCAGACGGCATTTTTGTTTGAATAAAATTATTTCTGTAGTCAATATCCATTGTCTGGGCATCCGGATCCAATGTGGCTCTTTTTGGCTCAGATGGAACGTTATAAGTGAACGTATCTGCTGTCCGAAATTTATGGTTTTTCCACCAAACTCTATGGGTAGCACCATCCTTTAAATTTGTTTCGATCAATTGAGGCATATCTCTTTTTCCATGACGAATGATATCTAAAGTGATATCCCATGTGCCATTAGGTCTTTGGGTTTTCTTCCAGCTTCTTATTCCGTAATCAAGTAGACGGGTATCATGCAGCCATGACCTGAAAAACCAATCAAGATCCTCTCCGCTAACCTCTTCCACAGCATCGATAAATCGCTTTTCATTCGTATGCTTGAACTCCCAGCGTCGGTAGTATTCTTGTATACTCTTTAAAAGAGTTTCTTCGCCTAAAATATATTTCAATTCATCTAACATCAAAGCTGGTTTGGTGTAGGCGTTTGCACCGGCAGATCTAGTTCCTTTGAACATATATGTTGAACGGCTGATTGGCTCATCCAGGCCGCTACTCATAAATCCGATCATTCCCCACTGTGTATTCCCTAAGCTACTTGCAAACCTCCAGTGCTTCTTCTGCCAGTCTTTTAGCCTTCCACCATTCATGTCGAACCCTTGCTCGCCATAGCGATCCATCATATACCATCGGGTTTGAAAATTTGTAAACCCTTCATCAAGCCAAGCTTCTCGAACCTCGTTATTTGCCAATATACCGTAAAACCAAATATGCCCCACTTCATGTAGAATCAATCCCTCTGATTCGCTTCCATCCATCACAAGCATAGGATATTCCATTCCACCGCCAGCTATTCTATCTGTATTGGTAACTTGGGGATAAGGATACATTCCAAACTTAGTGCTTAGCCATTCCACTGCGCGTTCTGTTCTGGCAACAACTTTCTTGGTCCATTTTCTTCCATTCTTTTGATTGTATAAAACATGGACATCAATGCCATTCCAGCTTCCACTTTCATACAGAAAATTGGGCGTAGTAACCCATGCAAAGTCATGCACATCTTCCGCATAAAAGGTGACAACTCGTCTTTCATTTTTACTGTAGTTGGTGCGATTCTTCTTAAAATCTTTTAACCAATCGTTGAATTTCTTTGCTGTATCTACGCGAACCTCTTCCCATCCTGGATCGCCTGAGGTCACGGTACCGGTAGACCCTATTACATACCCACGCGGCACATCCATTGTCACTTCGTAGTTTCCAAACTCACCATAAAATTCACCCTCCGCATGAAAGGGTTCATTGAACCATCCATTTTCATCATACACCACTACCCTTGGATACCATTGCGCAAAATTGTACTGCACACCAACTCGCCCTGCTCTTTCTAAAAACTCTCCAACATGGTGTGTCCAGTCCAGATCAATTACCATTGATGCTCCAGGAGGTAGGCCTTTGGAAAGTTTAGCAGATAATATAGTATCATCAATTTGAAACGTATCTGATAGCGCAGATGCTCCGCTTTTAATTTTAAAGCTCTGTATATCGTATTTGCTAAAATAGGGATCTATTCCTTTCTTAATACGATCACCTCTATAGGTTCTGCCGAGCCCCGCTAAATACTCTCGATACTTTACCGTTCCTTCCTGAAATGCATTTGCATACAGATTTAAATAGAAATGATAAAGGGTATCTGGAGAATTATTTTTATAGGTAATAGTTGAATGTCCACCAATTGTGTGCTCTGCTGTATCCAGCTTGACATCCATTTTATATGTAACAAATTGTTGCCAGTAGTCGCTTGCGCATAGTACAGAAAGGTTTATGGTGGCTATCAGTGTAAATATCTTCATGGGTCTTTCTTTTTTATTTATTATGGATAAAAAGTATTTCCAACTATTGGCAAAGCAAAACCTAAATGGGCTCCGCTAAAACTGCTCTGCCATTCCGTATCAGATGTTTGGGTTTTCTCACTCACGTAGCCAGCTAATAAAAACCCAATAAATTTTTTTGATCTAACATGTTTTTTACCATCTTTGAATGCAGTTCCATGCCCAAATCCTAACCAGCCACCCATCATTCCCACCATTTGGAGGTCAAAATAAGTAAAGGGCTCACTATTTTGCGGATACCTTTTTCCAAAAGCAATTCCAGGAAAAATATATGGCCCACCACCAGATTCACCTATACCTGGAATAGCCATACCAAAACTTATTTGGTAACCTTTTTCTTTACTTTTTAAATCAAATTCATAAGAAATGCCCGCATATCCACCCGGAAATGATGAATCCTTAGGATCGCCATCGCGCTGATACTGTGCTTCTTGGCCCCAAATAAAACTAATTAGAAATAATTTGAGCCAGAGACATTTCATATAAAATTTATTTTTTACTATACGTAAAGAACAGAGCAGCTAACACAGCATTTATAGCAAGATTACCATAAACAGGAGGGCCTGATGCTTGCCCTGTTGCAGCATGATAACCTATAAGCAATACCCAAAAAACACCTATAACACCATATAATTGACCATACGAAGACATAGCTCCACCGGCAATATCAGGTGTTCTCCATGATAATAAACCAATAGAGATAAGAGAGACTCCCATTGCTTGAGCCAGCGTTTGTAATTGAGGTGTCATATCGAAACCAGCCATTCCTAAAAATGTTTCGGTTAATACAAGGAAACTCAATCCATTGGCAAAGAGTATACCTCCGTTAACTCGAAAAATCATTTGTAAATTCATAACAACTCCTTATTTATTACTTTTGATTTAATTAAAACTATAGAAATTATGATTTAACAATCAATTATATTACTAAATGGTCATTTGCTATTACTAATTGAAATATATAAACCATCATCATTAATAATAGGACTTCTAAGCTCAATTTTATCAGAATATTTCACTGTATAATTTTCCGCATAGAAAGATCCACCAGCAATCCCAATTGGGACATAAAAAACAAATCTAATAAAACTATTTGGCAATAACCAGACTTGCTGTCCTCCGGAAGAAGCCTGTGCCTTTTCTCTCCTTGTATCATAATCATCCATTAAAATAAATGATAGAGCATAACCCGAAAATGCTCCAATCAGCCTGGACTTTAAATATTTTGGCCTAGTACCAACTTTCACATATTGTATCTCATCCAATGAAATATGATTGAAAAATAATCCAGACATTCTAAGTTTTCTCTTAGTAATTGAAAATCCAGTATATTTATTTTCTAAAATATCACCACTTTTTAATCCAATAATGACAAAGCTACCAACTTGAAGTTGATGCTCTTTTTCATTTTCACTAAAAACAAGGGTGTGATCTTTATATGGAAAAATCTTTGATAAAAATGATTGTCCCCAAAGAGAATTGATCATAAATAATATGAGCCAAATGTGTTTCATTGGTTTTTGCTTTCTTTAATTATTTTACGATTTTGAATAAAGCCTATTAATGCACCGCATATAGTTAAAAATCCGCCCAAAACGATTAATACAAGTTGAATGAGGTTTTTTTCTTCACCATCGCCCATCCAAATACCTCCGATGCTCATGGAAATAATTCCCATAGGAATAAATATATTTGGGTTCAGTTCTAGTATTTTTTTCATTTTCTAATCCTTTATTTAAGTCAGAGGTGTTTCATACTCAAACTTACAAAAGATTATATAATCCCTACATACAAGAGTTCTGATGAGCCGATACGAGGCTGTACCTCTCCTAGGTGTGCCCACTTTTAGTTGAGTTTTTTGTATCTATACAATACTCAGGGACACTATATTGAATTATGAATAAAGAGCTAATTAAAAGACAATTAACCTTTATTGGTTTTGTGCTTGGCACTTTCCTTTTATTAGAATTCAACGCCTTTCTTGTAAAAGATATTGCTGATTGGTTAGAAGAAGATTATGTCCCGTTAGGCTTGACTATCTTACAAGTATGGTTGGTTACTAAAACATATAAATAGCAATATTTATTAATGATTAAGTATACAAAAAGTCTTTACTGGGCAGGTATCACTGTTTATAGCCTAGGTGTTATAATTTTCCCCTATCTTTACTTCAAATCGGGGAAGATTCTTCACCTTATTTTGATGTCTTTTTTTCTGATAATGCTTGTTAAAGAATATAAAGACTACAGAAAAATTTATAAATAGAACGGTATCCACCAAACAAAAAAACCCAGTCGTAAAACTAAGGCTTTTGTTGATTTATTGAGGAGTGCACGTAGAAGGATTCGAACCTCCGACTTCCTCCTTGTAAGGGAGGCACTCTGACCAGCTGAGTTATACGCGCAATTCTGGGTCGTTAAGTTACGCTACTTTTTTATTTTTTGGGGTTGTCTTTTTTCTTGTAGGTTTCAAATTTAACCTTGGAACAGCAACCTTAATTACATCCATCATTTCTTTTGCAAAATGGAAGTCTAGATCTTTCTTGATATGATCAGGAATATCTTCTAAATCTTTTCGATTATGATCTGGTAAAATAATAGTTTTTATTCCAGATCTATGTGCAGCGGTAACTTTTTCTTTGACGCCTCCAATAGGTAGAACATTACCCCTTAAGGTAATTTCTCCAGTCATAGCTAGTTTACTTTTAACTGGCTTTCCTGAAAGCAGGGAAACAATAGAGGTAAACATTCCGACACCTGCGGATGGACCATCTTTTGGAATAGCACCTGCTGGTACATGAACATGTATATCTGTTTTTTCGTTAAAGTCAGAGTTAAGCCCTAATATCTCAGAGTTTGATCTAACAAAAGTCATCGCTGCTGTTGCAGATTCTTTCATCACATCTCCTAGTTGACCAGTTAATGTTAAATTACCTTTTCCTTTCATTTGAGAAGCTTCAATAAAAAGAATATCCCCACCAGCTGCAGTCCAGGCAAGACCTGTAACTACTCCAGGTTTGGTGGTTCTTTCAGCAATGTCTGAGTAAAATCTAGGCGCTCCTAAATATTCTGATATCTTCTTTTTAGTAACCCTAATTTTTCTAGCTTTCTTTTCAATCTTATCTCTAGCAACCTTTCTAAATACATTTGCAATTTCTCGTTCTAAATTTCTAACACCAGCCTCGCGAGTATACGAGCTCATTAGCTCTTTTATTGATGCATCATCTAAAGAAACGTCTTTTGTTGATAGCGCATTTTCTTCTAACTGTTTTGGAATCAAATGTTTTTTAGCAATTTGCAGTTTTTCGTCTTCGATGTAACCTGAGAAATCGATCACTTCCATCCTATCTTTTAAAGCTGGAGGAATTGGATCTCGATAATTTGCAGTAGCAATGAACATTACTTTACTTAAATCATAATCAACCTCGAGGTAATGATCAGCAAAAGTTCCATTTTGCTCGGGATCCAAAACCTCTAAAAGAGCTGAAGATGGATCGCCTCGAAAATCCATGCCTAGCTTATCAATTTCATCTAACATAAATACCGGATTATTTGTCCCAGCTTTTTTCAAAGATTGAATTATTCTACCAGGTAAGGCGCCAATATATGTTCTTCTATGTCCTCTAATCTCAGCTTCATCTCTAACTCCACCTAAAGAAATTCTAACAAATTCCCTGCCCATCGATTTTGCAATCGATCTACCAAGGGAAGTTTTTCCTACTCCTGGCGGTCCAGCGAAACATAAAATTGGTCCGCGAATAGCTCCGTTAGGTTCTTTCTTCATTTTCAATGCTCTAACAGCAAGATATTCAATAATTCTTTCTTTGACTTTTTCTAAGCCATAGTGATCTTCATCTAAAATCTTTTTTGATTCTTTTACATCAATTGAATCTTCTGAGGATATAGACCATGGAAGATCTGTCAACCAATCTAAATATGTTCTAGCAACGGTATATTCTGGAGATTGAGTAGGTATTTTAGTCAATCGATCTAACTCTTTTAGTGCAACTTTTTCAGCATCTTCAGGCATTTTTGCTTTCTTAATCGCATCTTCAATCTCATTCAACTCTACTTGAGATTCATCCTCACCAAGCTCGCGCTTGATTGCTTTCATCTGCTCACGTAAATAATATTCCCGTTGTGATTTAGTTATTTCATCATGCACTTCGGTTTGAATTTCTTCACCGAGTTTAATTCTTTGAATCTCTTTTGAAAGAACTTTTATAGCTTTGTCAACACGGGTTTTAACATCTAATTCTTCCAGAATATCTTGTTTTTCTGGATTTGAAACTGTCAAGAGTGATACTGCTCTATCTGCAAGGCGTGCTGGTTTTTGAATATTGGAAAGCATGCCTGTATGTTCCTCGCTCAAATTAGGAGCAATCTGAATCAATTCAGCAAAAACTTGGCGTAGGTTATTGGCAAGCGCATCTAGCTCAACACTATCCTTTGAAGATTTGTTTGAAACGCGCTGTACCACTGCACGGTAATATGGATCTTTTTCTTTATAATCTAAAATTTTAACGCGATCAATTCCCTGGACAATAGCTGACTTGCTATTATCAGGCATATCAAAAACCTTCAAAACTACCGCAAGAGTGCCATAGGAATACATATCGCTAGGCTCTGGATCTTCGATCGATCCATCTTCTTGCGCAACTACAACAACGTGTTTTGTTTTTGAAGAAAGCTCATTAATCAGTTTTAAAGATTTATCTCGACCAATATAAATAGGAATAACTTGCTGTGGGAATAACACCGTATTCCTTAACGGCATTACAGGATATGTTTCACTTTCGTCAATTAAATCTTCATTAACATTTTTTTCAAATTCGTCTGTCATATAGATCCTTTAAACAATTTATACTATAAATAGTCTCAAACAATGTGCCATTAGCTATAATATGCTTATTTGACTGAATTAATAACATATTATAACAAATGTCTGCCAAAATGTACTACATTTCTATAACATGGCATGAAATACAATTCTCTCTGTATTCATGGGGCATTTTCTTAGGGATATATTTTTTATTATTTAACGTAAAATTTTTTTCCGATTGATGGCAATTTAGGCAGTTTGATTCTAAAGAATTCTCAATATGAAATGGTAAAGGAGAAAGTCTTGGAGCAACTTTTCCATCAACCAAAATCAAAGGATATGCATCAATTGTGTCTTTTTTTGATTCCATAATCCAAAATAGTAAAAAACTTATACTAATAAAAATAATGTAGATCATATTTTTTCTAAGGCTAGACAACTTTAGCTAAACGTGCTTGTTCATCTGCATGATATGAACTTCTGACAAGTGCCCCTGATTCTACAACAGTAAAACCCATCCTTAAACCTTCTTGTTTATAGAATTTAAATTCATCTTCATCAACATACCTTGAAACAGGTAAGTGGTTTTTGGTAGGCTGTAAATATTGTCCTATTGTAAAGATCTCTACTCCAATATCAATAACTTGACTCATTGTATTAAGCACTTCTTTTTTAGTTTCGCCCAACCCCAGCATGATACCTGTTTTTGTTCTGAGTCCGTAGCCTACCGATTCTTTTAAAACGTTTAAGCTTCTTGACCAAACAGCTTGGGCTCTGACTTTTTTACTAATTCTTTCTACGCATTCTACATTATGAGAGAAAATTTCGGGGCCAGCTTTAAAAACTGTATGCAATGCAGGTTTGTAGCCTTGAAAATCTGGGGTAAGAACTTCAACAGTGCATCCTGGGACATTATGATGGATCTGCTCAATCGTCTCCGCCCAAATAGACGCACCATAGTCTGCCTTCAAATCATCGCGATCAACAGAGGTGATCACAACATGTCGTAGTTTCATTTTTTTTACAGCCATTGCTGTTCTAAAAGGCTCCATTGTATCTACTAGTTGAGGTTTGCCAGTCTTAACGGAGCAAAAACCGCAAGCTCTCGTACAAATATCGCCGAGTATCATTATGGTAGCGGTACCTCGACTCCAGCATTCGAATATATTCGGACAACGCGCTTCTTCGCATACCGTATGCAGTTTATTCGAGGATACAGTATTTTGGACAAATTTATAATCATCGCCATATTCTATACGGATCTTTGGTTTAAATATTTTTTGATTGATTGGCGCTGGTTTCATCTAATTAAGACTTCTATTCTAAATTATTAACGAAATAAATTAATAAAGGTTCTCTAAATTTGTTAATTCTATATGTTTTTTCACCGCATTGATAAATTGCGCACCCCCTGCTCCATCGATCAATCTATGATCAAATCCTAAAGATAGATTCATCATGCTTTGTATGGCGATTGAATCCCCATTATGATCTTCAATAATAACAGGCCTTTTTTTCACAGCGCCTACACCAAGTATTCCCACGTTTGGCTGGTTGATGATCGGGGTGCCGATTGTAACATCGAATACTCCAAAATTAGATACCGAGAAGGTTGAGCCAGATAGCTCATCAGGGCTGATTTGTTTTGAACGCGAACGCAAAGCAATATCATTAAGTGCTCTACATAAACCTAAAAAATTCTTTTCCTCACAATTAAACATAACGGGAACCATTAAGCCTTCATTAAGCGCTACAGCTACTCCAATATTTATATTCTTATGAAATGTTATTGCTGTATTGTTGATTGAGGCATTCATTTCAGGATAGTCTTTTAATGCCTTAATAACAGCATCTAGAATAAATGGCGTAAATGTGAGACTAAAACCTTCTTGCTCTTCAAATGAAGAATTCTTTTCATTTATATAATTTGCAATAGCGGTCATGTTAACTTCATTCACAACATGGACATGAGCGGATGTTTCTAGGCTAGTTTTCATATGATCGGCAATGATCTTCCTCATGTGATCCATCTCTTGAGTATGAGTTGCAGATGCGAACTGAGCTTTATTTGCTACTAAATCTTTTGAATATAGCTTCTTTCCTGATTTGATGTATTGAAGAATATCTTTTTTTGTAACTCTACCTTTACGTCCAGTTCCTTGAATGCCATCAAGCTCATCCTGAGAAATATTATTTTCCCTAGCGGTTTTCATAACTGCTCTGGTAAAAAACTTATCGG
>JAYZHS010000109.1:0-2709 GCA_036166315.1 Fidelibacterota bacterium | reverse complement strand
TCAATTTTTCTATTCTTTTTCCAAAGAGGAATAAAAATAGCCAAAGAAACCACAGATCCATTTGGTATAATGTTATCAATCGGAATAGTAACAAGTATGATTTTATATACATTTATAAATGTAGGTTATGTTACAGGAATTCTTCCAGTAACTGGACTTCCTATCCCATTAATTAGCCACGGGGGAAGCAATCTTGTCATTACACTGTCGAGCTTAGGAATTTTATTAAATATAAGCGAATCAAAGAGGAGTATTGATAATAAGCTTTGGGGGTATTCCACTTGATTAACCATAATACAAATATTATTATTTCAGGAGGAGGAACCGGGGGCCATCTTTTCCCAGCTTTAGCATTAGGAAGCGAAATAGAAAAAATTAATTCAAAAATTAATGTTCATTATGTCGGGTCTGTTCATGGAATTGAAAATGAAGCTTTTATGAAAAGAAATCTTTCATATACACTTCTACCAATTAGCGGATTACATCGCCAAATAAATTTTACATCTGCTTATAAAAATATGTTGCTTCCATATAGGATAGTAAAATCAAAAAAAATAGTGCAAAAGCTATTTGCTAATATAAATCCAAGCTTAGTCATAGCTACAGGTGGATATGCTTGTGCAATGTCTTTAAATGAAGGAATACGCAGGAATATCCCAACTATAATACAAGAACAAAATGCTTTTCCTGGAATCACAACTCGATGGTTTGCTAAAAAAGCATCTAAAGTCTTTATTGCATTCAAGGAAGCTGAAAAATTTATAGAAAAAAACTGTGTTTTGAGCGGAAATCCAGTTCGAAGCGAATTAAATAAGGGCAATCGCGATGAAGCCATTGAAAAATTTTCTTTGAAAAATGATAAAAAAACCATATTTGTTTTTGGAGGCAGTCAAGGCTCTCTCTTTCTTAATAATTTAATCAGTAAGATTCTAGATGAATTATATAACTTAGATATTCAATTAATTTGGCAAACCGGTCCAAAGCTATATGAAAAATTCAAAACCCACAAAAATGATTTAGTTACAATGATTCCTTTTATTGAAAATATGGCTGATGCATACGCAGCCTGCGACCTTGTTATATCAAGATCTGGAGCAATTACATGCTCAGAGATCACTTATTGTGGAAAGCCATCAATATTATTTCCTTACTTAGCTGCCGCTGGCGATCATCAAACAAAAAATGCTAATTCTTTGGCAAAAGAGGGGGCGTCAATTTTATTAAATGAAAAAACAAGTAATGATATTGATCTAACCAATGCCATTAAAGATCTTATTCATTCAAAAGATAGACTAAAAAAAATGAGCAAGGCGAGTTTAAGTCTAAGCTTACCTAATGCTGTGAATAAAATTTCAAAAGAAGCAATAGCCTTAATTAATAATGTTTAGAAAGGTAAATAAGGTTCATTTTGTTGGTATTGGTGGAATTGGAATGAGTGGAATCGCAGAATTATTGATCAATCAAGGTTTTGAAGTTAGCGGCTCAGATTTAAAGAATTCTGAAATAATAAATAAACTTGAGAAAAATGGTGCAAAAATAAATATAGGACATAATTCAGATAATGTGGCAGACTGTGAGGTTTTAGTTTACTCAAGCGCTGTTCCAAAAAATAATTCAGAACTTGTTTTTGCTCAGAATAAAAAAATACCTGTCATCAAAAGAGCAGAAATGTTAGCGGAGTTAATTGCATTAAAAAATACTAGTATTGCTGTGAGTGGAACCCATGGCAAAACCTCAACATCATCAATGATCGGATCTCTATTATCACATTCAAATTTAGACCCTACCCTCATCGTTGGAGGTCTTGTTAAAAATATAAATTCGAATTCTAAGCTTGGCTCAAGCGAGCTTTTTGTTGTTGAAGCAGATGAATATGATAAAAGTTTTCTACAATTAAAACCTACAATTGCCGTCATAACAAATATTGAAAAAGAACATATGGACTGTTATGACAATATGAATGATTTATTTGATTCATTTTTAAAATTTGCAAATTCTGTTCCATTCTATGGAGCAGTTATTGCCTGTAATGATTCAGAAGGTATAAATAAAATTAAAGATGAAATTAAAAGACCAATAACCACATATGGTCTTTCTCCAGATGCAGATATTTATGCTAATAATTTAAGCTTTGATAAAATGAATTCTGCCTATTCCCTTAATTATAAAAATGAAAATATTGGAAAAGTTAATTTAAATGCTCCTGGGAAACATAATATCTTGAATTCTCTTGCTGCTATAGCAATTGGATTTGAATTAGGGTTAAACAAACAAACCATTATTGAGGGTATAAATAGCTATCAAGGCGTAAGAAGGAGATTTGAAATTAAGGGCGAAGTAGATGATGTAATTGTTGTCGATGATTATGCTCATCACCCTACTGAAGTATTGGCAACTATTGAAACGGCCAGTGTCAGTTGGAATAGAAGAATAATTGCTATTTTCCAACCTCATCTTTATTCACGGACTAAAGAATTTTACAAAGATTTTGCAAAGGCACTGATAAAAAGTGATGTTGCTATAATTACAGATATTTATCCAGCTAGAGAAAAACCTATTGAAGGGATCACAGGTCAATTAGTTTATGAAGAATTGAAAAAAAATGGGCATGTTGATGTTATCTATGAACCAAATTTAGAAAAATTAACTGATCTTGTTGATGGCATTGTTAAACAAAATGATTTGGTTATTACTCTTGGCGCAGGAACT
>JAYZHS010000108.1:0-3108 GCA_036166315.1 Fidelibacterota bacterium | reverse complement strand
GGGAATTTTAGGATTGGGTGATATGTTAGTACGAATGGGTATAAAATATGATAGCGAGGATGCCTTACAAACAGTTGATCAAGTAATGAAGATTTTTTGTGATACCGCCTATGAAACGAGCTCTGAGTTAGCAAAAGAAAAAGGGGCGTTTCCATATTTCAAATGGAATGGCTACAGAAAAAGTAAATTTATAAAAAATCTTCCAAAAAGCTTGAGAGACAAAATAAAAGAAGACGGAATTAGAAATTCTACTGTTTTAACAGTACCTCCGACAGGAAGCGGTGCAATCGTTGCTAGGGTTACCTCTGGAATCGAACCTATTTTTGCTACTTCCTACAAAAGAAGGGTAAAAAAGAATGATGGTTTTGGACGTGAGTTTGATGAATATAAAGTTTATCACCCAATCATTGAAAAATTATTTGGTGATGATGAAAACTTGCCTGACCATGTTATAACCGCTCATGATATTGATCCCTACTTCAGAGTTAAGATGCAAGGTGTCATTCAAAAGTATATTGATAGTTCTATATCCTCAACTGTAAATCTTCAAAATGATATCAAAAAAGAAACAGTGGCTGATATTTATATGACAGCCTACAAAGCCAATCTAAAAGGCATAACTGTTTACCGTGAAGGTTCTCGTGAGGGTATATTGATTACAGATGATGATAAAGCCGATAGCAAAGCTAAGAAGGCTTTATCTAGTAAACCTTTACATCAAGATGAAAAAAGACCTAGAATTCGCCCTAATGAAACTATAGGTCTTACGCGGAGGATACGTACAGGTGAAGGAACCTTATACATAACCATAAATAAAGATGAAAATGGTCTATGCGAAGTATTCACAACTATAGGAAAAGCTGGCGGTAACGCGGCTGCACAATCTGAAGCAATTAGTCGATTAATTTCACTTGCACTTCGCTCCGGTATTGACCCTAATGCCATTGTAAAGCAATTAAAAGGTATAAGTGGACCTAATCCAACCTGGGAAGATGGAAGATTAATACTTTCTACACCTGATGCTATCGGAAAAGAATTAGATGACTATTTAAAAGAAGGTGGTAAAAATAACCAGGCATCAGATAGGGATCTAGAAGAAAAAAAAACTCCAATCACAATGGCGACCACTGAAGAAGTCAATGATTTAGATGAGCAAGTAACAGACTTTACATTTAAAAATATAAGCACTTGCCCTGATTGCGGCAGTTCAGTCATGCATGAGGCTGGTTGCGTAACCTGCCCTGGTTGTGGTTTTTCTAAATGCGAATAATGAAATAATAATCTACTAATTTTACACTATCAATTAAAAAAGGGTTATTAAGCAATAACCCTTTTTTAATTGATAGTGTGAAGGAATGCAATATTAAAACTCCTTAAGCTCTCTTTCTTTTACATCTTGGAGCTCATTTAAAGTTGAAATATGGTCATCGGTCAATTTTTGTATTTCACTCTCCTGTCTTCTGGTCTCATCTTCTGAAATATGCTCATCTTTACTATATTCTTTGATGTTATGAATTGAGTCCCTGCGGATATTTCGAACCACTATTCTACTATCTTCAATCAACTTGTGTATATACTTAACCAAATCATTTCGTCTTTCTTCGGTTAAGCTTGGAATTGGTACTAAAACAGTATTTCCATTATTATTTGGAGTTAAGCCTAAATTAGAATCCATAATTGCTTTTTCAATAATAGGTATAAGTGTTTTTTCAAAGGGTTGCAAAGCTATCATTCTTGGCTCTGGAATTGTTATTGTGGAAACTTGATTCAATGGTGTTAATGTTCCATAGTAATCAACTTGTATCGAATTTAATAAATCTGGATTAGCCCTGCCGGTTCTAACCTTGACTAGCTCTGTTTTTGCATGTTCAATAGCCTGAGCCATTTTTTGTGTTGTTTCTTTTATTATATCTTCAAACATATTAATCTATGAAATAAAAGTTCCAATATCTTTACCATTTAAAATACTATTTAAATTGCCTTTACCATTAACATCAAAAACTCGAATTGGTAAATTATTTTCTTTGCATAATGTAATTGCAGTCATATCCATAATCCGAAGATTTTTTGATAAAATTTCAGAATAAGATATTTGCTTATACTGCTTAGCGTCTTTATGCATCTCTGGGTCTTTATTAAAAACACCATTTACCTTAGTTGCTTTTAAGAGTATTTCTGCTTTTAATTCAGTGGCTCTTAATGCTGCTGCAGTATCAGTAGAAAAATATGGATTTCCTGTGCCCCCTGCTACAATTACTACTCTATTTTTTTCGAGATGCCTCAATGCGCGACGACGAATGTAAGGCTCTGATATCTGCGAAACTGTTATTGCAGATAAAGTACGTGTTTGGACATTTAATTTTTCTAATGCATCTTGAATGCTAATTGCATTCATAATAGTTGCAAGCATACCTAAATAGTCACCAGAAACTCGATCCATTCCTTTGCTTGCAGCTTGAATTCCTCTAAAAATATTGCCAGCACCAATAACCAGAATTATTGTTGTTCCCATATCGTGAGCACATTTTATCTCATTTGCTAATTTAGAAGCTTTAATTGGATCAATACCATATTCTTGCTTACCAGCAAGAACCTCGCCGCTTAATTTTAATAAAATGCGCGAATGGAGAGGCTTGCTCATATAGATAGTTTAATTTGAATAATTAATTTATTGTTCGCCGATAGCATAGCGAACAAAACGATTGATCACTATATTTTCACCGAGAGTTGATACGGCTTCGGTAAGCAAATCTGAAACTTTTCGCTCCGAATCTTTTATATAGTGTTGCTCTAAAAGGCAAGATTCAGCATAAAATTTTTCAATTCTACCTTCAACCATCTTATTAATTATATTTTCAGGTTTTCCAGACTCTTTGGCTTGATCAGTAAAAATACTTTTTTCTCTTTCAAGGATAGAGGGATCCATATCGTCTCTTGAAATGGAAGCGGGATTTGTTGCAGCAATCTGCATAGATAAATTATGAGCTTTTTCTGTAAAACCTTCAGTTTTTGCAACAAAATCAGTTTCACAATTAAGTTCTAATAACACCCCCAGCTTTCCACCTTGATGTATATAGGAAAATATTAAGCCTTCTTTGATAGATCTTT
>JAYZHS010000107.1:0-2609 GCA_036166315.1 Fidelibacterota bacterium | reverse complement strand
AGAGCCGTTGAAAAATATATTCGCGCAAAATCTTTAGCCGACACCTTATTAGCAGATGTAATTGATGAAAGGTTAAGAGAAATTACGTATCGTGAGGTTGAACGTGCTGAAAAATGGCTCTATGCAGGTGAAAGCGATACTGCTATTGCTCATGTTACAATGGCATCCGGATGGTACCCTGGATTTAAACACCACATTGACAGGTTTAAAGTGTATAATTTTATGTCAAAAGGTGAGCAGTTATATAAAATTGGATTGTATGATCGAGCCTTAAAGTATTTTGATTCAGCCCAAAAGATTGATCCTACCCTAGCTTTTGAAGTTGCTACACATAAGCACCGGATTGCATCAGATTTATTAACTATTGCTGATTCTTTAAATGATTTAAATTCATTAAAATTTGTTGTTTTTGCTTTAGAAGAGACGCAAAGATTAACTGGATCTCTAAGCCCTTCCAATATTCGTATCTTGGATCAACTAAAACAAAAATTAAAAGCGAAAGAGGAATATGATATTCGTCAAAAAATTGATTTAAAATTACTTCAAGAAAAAAAGAGTAAATCTGAAATCAGATCTATTATTGTTGGAATGACAGTTTCAGATGTAGAAAACATTATGGGGAAGCCATCAGAGATTGTATCAAGTGGTCAGCAAAATGAAAATCAGCTATGGATATATAATTATGAAAACGGAGATGAAATATCTTTAATTTTTACCAACTATAAATTATTTAGAATTAAAAAATAGATTATCTATAGCAAATGAGCATTTTTTCTTATAAATGCTATTTCATTTAAAATCACTTTTATTACACCAGTTGCGGGAACAGCAAATAGCATTCCAAGAGGGCCAAGTAGAGTACCGCCAATAAGAAGCACAATCATAACAAGCATGGGATGCAATCCAACGCTTTTTCCAACCAAAGCAGGTGTAATAAGATTTCCCTCAATTTGCTGAACAACTAAAAACATAACAATGATATCAATTGAGAAAAATGGAGAAGGTATAGCACCCAAAAACATATGTGCTGTCGCAGCTTCATTGCCTAGATTATTCATAAATGCAATAAGCAAGGCTGGAACCATTCCAACAAAAGGACCAATTAAGGGTATTAGGTTTGCAATGCCGGCAATGATCCCAATGAAAATTACCAGAGTAAGATTTGCTCCAAAGAAATTTAACAAAAGAAGGCCTGCTATTGACATTCCCGCAACGCTTGCAGCTGAAAGAAATTGACCTCTTAAATAGCTAGATACTGATTTTTCTATGTTGTAAATAAGTTTTAATCCTACTTCAAAATATTTATTTGGTATTGCATTTACCAAAGCCTTCTTAAAGGTATGATACTCAGATAAAAGAATGATTGTAAAAATAAAAACCATTACTGCAATAAACATAAAATTCCCAACCGTACTAACAAGCGAGCCTAAAGAGCCAAGTACGGTTTGCGTAATATCTGTCAATTTATTAGCAAAATAATCAGATGAAGAATCATTGGTTTTCATGAAAGAGGGAAGGGCAGAGGTAATTTTCTCTCCGAGAATTTTAAATTCATTAGACATTGTATTTTGATCAACTCTTTGGGAAAAATCTTGCGCTTGTTGTGAAATTTGCGATATAAAACTTCCTAAAAATGTAGAAACTCCACCAAATAAAATGATTACTACACCTAAAACTGATAAACCGCGATTTCCAATCCTTCTTTCAAATGCATCAACACTAGAAAGGAGAACTGTAGTAAATAAAAAAGCAAAAACTAACATTAAAATCACGTCAGATATGTATGGCCATATCAGATTGATAAACCACAATCCAATTAGAAATAAAATAATTCTATAAATCTGTTGAATGTAATTTGATTCTTTTTCGATCATTTAGATTGTTCTTTAATTAGCAGTTTATTTGTTTTTCTTAGCCTTTCGCCAAGCAGGCCACCAAGATTAAACATGATTTTATGTCCCAATACAGGATTTCTCTCTTTTAAAATCATTAGGTCCTGAGTAAAAAACCCTAGCATTGTACAATCTTCTAAAGCTATTGCATTAGCAGATCTTGGTTCATCATCAAAAAGAGCTAGCTCTCCAAAAAATTCACCTTGATTCAATTCAGCCAAGACATTTTCATTTCCAGCTCTGGTACCAACGGTAATTTTTACAGAACCACGCATAATTATATACATACCTTCACCAGGAGCCCGATTTTTAAATACAAAATCCCCTGAATTAAAATCTCTATGATGCATCATCTTTTCTAATTCAGCAAAATCTTTATCGCTAAGTTCTTTGAATACTGGTACTTTTTTTAAGGTATGAACAGTTTCACTCTCAGAATTGTCCCACCCCTTAAATATGTTTTCCCATTTTGCGCTTTTCAAATTATACTCCTTGATTTAGAAGTTAGATTATAGTCATAGGATGCCAAAAACTACAAGCAAACTAAGCATAACAATCAAATTGACCTTACCTGAAGCAATTAGGTATTTTATCATATAATGATTATTAAAATTTTTATCATTTCAATTACATTTTTTAGTTTAGCCTTTTCTCAGAGAACCCAAAGAGACTTTGAAAGAGAATTAAAAGCTCAAAACAGCGCTATACAGTCTTTAA
>JAYZHS010000106.1:0-2505 GCA_036166315.1 Fidelibacterota bacterium | reverse complement strand
TAAATCAAAATAAAATAATAAAAACAAATAAAACTATTGATGATTTTGGAAAATATAGCCTCAATAATGGTTCTTTTTTATTGCTATCAAAAACTGACAAACCAACATTCACAAAAGATAAAAATATAGAAGTCATTGATTATGAAAAAGTTAAAAATAAAAATCTTAAGGTTAGATCATGGGTATATGGAGATTCGTTTCAGCCACTTGGTATGCATGGAAAGAAAAAAGTTTCAGACTTTTTAATTGATAATAAAATTGATTGTTTTGAAAAACAGAGCCAGCTCGTATTAACAGCTAATGATGATATTATTTGGTTATGCGTACAAAGAATTAGCGACAAGGTTAAAGTAACAAAAAATACTTCAACAATGATGGAACTTTCATATGAAAAATATGTACAATTATGATTGAACGAGAAAATCTAAAAGAGGTAATTTCCAAAGAAGAATTGAGCTCAAGAATTGCGGAGATTGGTGCTGAGATATCTAACGCTTATAATTTAGAATCAGTAGTTTTTATTGTGGTTTTAAATGGCAGTTTTATATTTGCATCAGATTTGATTAGGGCCGTAGATATTGAATGCGAGGTCGACTTTATTAAAGTTACGAGTTATTCAGGAATGAAATCAGAGGGAAAAATTAATTTTGAAAAAGATATATCTACTGAAATAGCTGGAAAAAATATCATTATTGTTGAAGATATTATAGATAGTGGAAATACTATTAATTTTGTAAAAGAATTTATTGATAATAAAAATCCAAAATCGTTGAAAATAGCTACTTTGCTTTTAAAAACTAAAATTGCAAAGCTAAGTTTTAAGATTGATTGGGTAGGTTTTGAAATTTCACCAGAATTTGTTGTAGGATATGGCTTGGATTATAATCAAAAATTGAGGAATTTAAATGCAGTTTATAGACTTGGGGGAGTTAATTAAGAAATGAATTCTAATTCAAACGATACAAATAAAAAGAAATTAAATAATCAGAATAGAAAGACAGATTCTGGTCTAGATAAAAATCCTGATAATTTTGAATGGAAAAAAGCTAGTAAAACTAGTTTTGTTTGGGTCTTCATCTTAGTATCAGCTGTTTTTCTATCAAATTTCTTTACTAATCCAAACGGTGATGAGGTTGAGGTTCAGTACTCTCAGTATCGATCATTTTTAAATAAAGGCCTAATCTTAAAAGCGCAAATAGTCGATGAAGTTTTCCATGGGGAGCTAGCGCAGGTTCAAACAATAATTAATAGACGTGGCTCATCGGTAGATTTAAAAAGATTTAGATTAAAACTGCCTTTCATTGATAGAGATGTAATGAATGAATGGGATAAAAACGGTGTTGACTATAGCTTTAAACAGCAAACCGTAGATTGGACTGGTTACTTCCTAAACCTTTTGCCTTGGATAGTAATTTTAGGTTTTTGGATTTTTCTTATGAGGAGAATGCAAGGCGGTGGAGGTGGAATGAAATCAATATTCAACTTTGGTAAAAGTAAGGCTAAAATCTGGACATCCGATATGCCTAAAGTCACTTTTGATGATGTTGCGGGTTGCGTTGAAGGCAAAGAAGAACTTCGAGAGGTTGTTGAATTTTTAAAAAAACCTAAACAATTTCAAAAATTAGGCGCCAAGATTCCTAGAGGTGTTCTTCTGGTAGGTCAACCAGGAACTGGAAAAACATTGTTAGCTAGAGCAGTAGCGGGTGAAGCAAATGTTGCTTTTTTTAGTCTTAGTGGAGCAGATTTTGTTGAAATGTTTGTAGGTGTTGGCGCATCAAGAGTTAGAGATCTTTTTGAGCAGGGAAAACGCAATCAGCCTTGTATAATTTTTATTGATGAATTGGATGCTGTTGGAAGACAAAGAGGTGCAGGCCTAGGTGGAGGGCACGATGAAAGAGAACAAACATTAAATGCATTATTAGTTGAAATGGATGGTTTTGAATCAAATGAAGATATAATCCTGATGGCGGCAACCAACCGACCAGATGTGCTTGATGCTGCCTTGCTTCGCCCTGGACGATTTGATAGGCAGATTATTGTTGATGCTCCTGATTTAAAGGGTAGGTTAGGTATTCTTAAGGTGCAAACGAAAAAAATTGTAATGAACCATAAAAAGGTAAATTTAGAAGCGATTGCGCAAGGTACACCTGGAATGGTTGGAGCTGATCTTGAAAATATTGTTAATGAAGCAGCATTATTAGCTGCAAGAAAAAAGAAAAAATCAGTTGAGATGGCTGATTTTGAAGAGGCAAAAGATAAAGTAATGATGGGTGTTCAAAGGACAAGTGTCGTTTTATCTGATGAAGAAAAAAAGATTACAGCATATCATGAAGGTGGTCATACTCTTGTTGCAGCGAGAACCAAAGGCGCTGATCCAGTGCATAAGGTAACAATAATTCCTAGAGGTAGGGCTTTAGGCGTCACAATGCAGCTACCTATGGATGAAAAGCATGGCTATTCGAGAGAATATATTACTGGAAGATTAGCAATTTTAATGGGTGGAAG
>JAYZHS010000105.1:0-6246 GCA_036166315.1 Fidelibacterota bacterium | reverse complement strand
AAAAATTTATCAATTGAAGAGCAAGCATCAATGGTTGATCGCGTGAAGCGATATGAGAGCGGTATGATTGTAAATCCAGTTACATTATCTAGCAATAAAACAATTAAAGACGCAAAAGAGGTGATGGGGTTATATAAAATTAGTGGGCTCCCAGTAGTTGAGAATGAAAAGCTAATTGGAATCATTACAAATAGAGATATTCGTTTTGAAACAGATGAGTCTCTTCCTGTTACAGATCGCATGACTACTGAAAAACTTGTCACGGTTCCACAGGGCACCACACTTGACCAAGCAAAAAAAGTATTACAAGAGCATCGAATAGAGAAATTACTTGTTGTAGATAAAGAGGGTAGCCTTGCAGGCTTAATTACTGTTAAAGATATTCAAAAGAAAGAGGATTTTCCATACGCATGCAAGGATAAAAATGGACGTCTCAGGGTTGGTGCGGCGCTAAGCGTTACTAATGATTTTCTAGAAAGAGCTCAAGAATTACATTCTAAAGAGGTAGATGTTATCGTTATTGATACTGCCCATGGACACTCTAAAGGAGTTTTAAGTCAAATAGAAAAAATTAAAAAATCGATGTCAGGCTTACAGATTGTTGGCGGAAATGTTGCAACTTCAGAAGGTGCAAAAGCATTAATTAATGCTGGCGTTGATTGCGTTAAGGTGGGTATTGGAGCCGGTGCAAGCTGCACTACAAGAATTGTAGCAGGTATTGGAGTCCCACAGCTAACCGCAGTAATGGATTGTGTTGATGCTGCAACAACTGACAACATTCCTGTGATTGCTGATGGCGGTATCAGATACAGTGGAGATATCGCAAAAGCTATAGCTGCTGGTGCGAGCACTGTTATGCTAGGAAGCATTCTTGCGGGCATGGATGAAAGCCCTGGTGAATTTATATTATTTGAAGGTCGGCAGTATAAGTCTTACAGAGGAATGGGATCTCTTGGGGCAATGCAAGATGGCGGGGGAGAGCGATATTTTCAAAATGATACTGAAGATAAAAAACTCGTACCTGAAGGCATTGAAGGTATAGTTCCTTATAGAGGAAGTGTAAAAAATACCATCCATCAGCTAATGGGTGGATTGAGATCTTCGATGGGATATTGCGGTGGGGAAAATATATTAGATTTTCAGAAAAAAGCTGAATTTATTCAGTCAACTCAAGCTGGCGTTAAAGAGAGCCACCCCCATGAAGTTAAAATAACAAAGGAAGCTCCTAACTATCAGATTTCAGATACTAAATAGACTTATTTAGAAAGGGAGTTTAGGTGGCGAGTGATTTGAGATTTTCTTCTTGCGGCAGTATTCTTCTTTAAATGACCTTTGCTGACCATTTTATCTATGACGCTCACGGCATTCTTATAGGGCGCTTCTGCCTTTGAAAAATCATCCGACTGTAATACTTTTTTAATTGCTGTTCTCATATCTGAAAGCCTAGCGCTATTTATAGCATTACGTTTTTTATCTTGTCGCTCACGTTTAATCTGTTGAGGATGTCTATCCATCATATTCCTTTAAATATTATAAAATTATCACGCGAAATTATCTTATATTTTTACATAAGACAAAAAGAAAATATATAATATTTTTTTTAAAGCTGGTCAATGCTGTGACAATCATCACAGAAAGGTTTGTGAATAACTTTTAAATTGCCGGATTTAGTCTGTTCAATTATTTAATTTTATAGTATTTTCTGCTATGAGTTCAGTCCAACATCTAAGAAATGTTCCAATTTTTTCAGATTTAAAAGATTCTGATTTAAATATTATTTCTGATAAAATGATTTCTCGGGCCTATGAAAAAGGTCAGATGATTTTACTTGAAGAGAGCCAAGGTGAAACTTTTTTCATTATTGTAAGTGGTGCTGTTAAGGTTACCCGATTAAGCGATGATGGTAGAGAGGTTATTTTAGCAATCCTTGGTGAAAGCGATTTCTTTGGTGAAATGTCTTTGCTTGATGGCGAAGGCAGATCTGCAAATATTGTTGCAAATGAAGATGCAGAAGTTTTAACACTATCGCGAAGAGATTTTTTAGATTGCTTAGAAACATACCCTAAGATTGCAATATCATTGCTTGAAGAGTTAGCTATTCGTCTCAGAAAAAGCGATCAACATATTGAAAGTTTATCTCTGAGTGATTCTGAGCACCGAATTGCAATCACTTTAATTAGATTCGCCCAAGAGCTTGGAACAATTAAACAGGGCGACGTAAAAATTAGCAATTTACCTTTTCAACAGGATATTGCAAATATGGCTGGAACCTCAAGAGAGACTGTTTCGCGCACGCTTAAGCTCTTAGAAGAAAAAGATCTAATTAAAAAACACGGTAAAGATCTTATCATTTATAAATTTGACGAATTTCGTCAGCTTTTTTCCTAAAATCTTCAATACAAACAATGGTTGACTCTAACCAAAATGATGTTATTAATCGCATCTTAAAAAACGATCACCGCGTTATATCAAAAGTTATTTCTCAAATCGAGTTTGAAACTGATACAAATAATGCTCTCTATAGCAAACTTTATCCTCATACAAATAATTGTATCAAGATTGGTATCACTGGACCGCCTGGCGCTGGAAAAAGCACCTTAACTGATCAATTAATCAATAAATATCTGAGCGATAACAAAAGCGTTGGTGTCGTAGCAATTGATCCTTCAAGCCCATTTTCAGGAGGAGCCTTACTTGGGGATAGGGTAAGGATGAATAATTATCTATGGAATGAGAATGTTTTTATTAGGAGTATGGGGTCACAAGGTAATTTGGGCGGTTTGAATAATAAAGCACAAGATGTAGGCGATGTACTAGCTGCTAGTGGAAAAGAAATAATTATTTATGAAACTGTTGGTGTTGGACAAGGCGAGCATGATATAGCGAAAGCTGCAGATTTAACAATAGTTATGCTTGTTCCTGAATCAGGAGATGATGTGCAATTAATGAAAGCTGGCTTGATTGAAATTGCTGATTTATTTATTGTTAATAAATCGGATAGGGAAGGATCCGATAGATTAGCTCAATCTATCCGTAATGTTTTGCATATTTTTAAGAATAAAGACAATCATGAACCTCCTGTATTCAAAGTTTCAGCCAACAATGGGAACGGTATTAAAGAGCTTTATGATGGAATAACAGAAATTATAAATGAAATGAAAAATAAAGACTTCTTAGAACAAAAAAGAATAGCTAGATATAAAGATCGAGTTTTAAATCTTGTTCAAGAATCTTTGATCAACAATTTTTGGAATGATAAGAATTTAAAAAAGCTTGAAGCAATTATTAAAGGATTAGAGGTTTCAGACTCTTCTCCTCATGAAACTGCTGAGAAAATATTGAATCAATCATGAAAAATAATAAAGACTCCATGCCATTTTTAGATCATCTTGAGGAGTTGAGATGGAGACTGATTAAATCAATTGCATCCATATTAATTGGTGCGGTTGTATCTTTTTATTTTATTGATATAATTATAGAGTTTTTAATTAAACCTACTGAAGGATTAAGGAGCTCAATGGATCTTCAAGTTTTGAAAGTACAAGGTATGTTTATGATTAAGTGGGGAATTGCATTATTAGGGGGCATAATTGTGTCTATTCCAGTATTAACGTATCAACTCTGGAAGTTTATTGCTCCTGGATTATATATAGATGAAAAAAAATATATCATTCCTTTGATTATTTTTACTTTTCTATCCTTTATCTCAGGATTAGTTTTTGCCTACATGATTGTAATTCCATTTTCACTAAGTTTTTTTACTTCAGTTGGACTTGAAGGAATAGATAATAATTTTTCAATTAATTATTATTTTAATTTTATCACATGGTTAATGTTGGGTAGTGGTTTAATTTTTGAACTACCAGTAATTGTTTTTATTTTATCTGTTATTGGATTGCTAACACCTGCATTTATGCGACATTATAGAAGATATGCTATTGTATTTATATTGGTAATAAGTGCTTTTATTACGCCACCTGACCCTGTGAGTTTGGTTCTTATGTCTATTCCATTGCTATTGTTATATGAAATCAGCATTGGTGTTAGTTGGCTAGTAAACAGGAAAAAACATACTTAATTTCTTAGCATGAAAAGCGATGTTAATTCACTAAAGCGTATCACGCGTCCAATTTTTGATGATATTAAGTTATTTGAAGAGGAATTTAAAAATGCTCTTCATTCTGAGGTTCGCTTAATAAACATGATCGGCAAGTACATCATACATCATAAAGGAAAACATATTCGCCCAATCCTAACAATTTTATCTTCTAGGGTATGCGGTCAGCCAACCTTAAACAGTTATCGCGCCGCTGCAATGATCGAGCTTCTTCATATTGCCACATTGATCCATGATGACGTTGTTGATGAAGCTGAAAAGCGTAGAGGGTTTCCATCGATCAATCGGGTTTGGAAAAATAAAATTGCAGTTTTAATGGGAGATTTTATTTTAAGTAAAACCTTAATTAATATGGTTGGATTAAAAGATTTTGCAGCGTTACAATTGATTGCTGACACTGCAGAAAAATTAGCTGCTGGTGAAATACTGCAAATAGAAAAATCTCTGACTAGATCGATGACTGAAGAAGTCTATTATGATATGATTTATCAAAAAACAGCCTCTTTGATTTCTTCCTGTTGTGAGCTTGGCGCAATTACTTCAACTGGTAAGGATAAAGATAGGCTTGCAATGATAAATTATGGAACAAAGCTAGGGATGGCATTTCAAGTAAAAGATGACCTATTTGATATTTTAGGAAATGAAAAAACAACTGGAAAAAAGATTGGTGCAGATGTAAAAAGAAATATGATCACTCTTCCACTAATATACGCATATAAAAAAATATCAAAAACAGAATACAGGCAAGTAAAAAAGATTCTTTCTCAAAAGAAAAAAACTCGCTCCAACCTAAATGATCTAAAAGAAATTATTGATAGAGTGGGTGGGTTTAATTATGCCATGCAAAAAATTTCAGAATTCAATAATCAAGCAATTGATGCTTTATCTCCTTATCCAGATTCACCATATAAAAAATCTATGGTTGATCTAATCAGTTTTAACGCGCAGCGTAAAGGATAGAATTTAGATGAAAGACTCATGGGCAAACCTTCTTGTCCTCAGATTCAGCTCAATAGGAGATATTATTCAAACAACTTCTGTGCTAAATACCTTAAAAAAATATTATCCTGAAATATCAATCAATTACATGACATTATCAAAATACGAACCTTTGCTAATCGGGCACCCTAGTATCGATAAGCTCTATGCTTTTGACACTAATAATAGTTATAACTCATTGGTTGGGCTTAGAAAAAAAATTAAACAAAAAAACTTTGACTTAATTTTGGACCTTCATAATAGCGCACGTACAAAAATCATTCGAAAATTATCAAATAAAATTCAGTCTTTATATGTAACAAAGCCAAGAGCAAGAAGATTTTCACTTTTTTTGAATCATCAAAATAGATTTCCATCTAGCTTTAATCAAAAAAGTTGGCTTCATAAGCCGATCGAAAAAATTCTTCCTGAAAAATATAAAATTTCTAAAATAAGCTTATCAATTTCTACTGAAGAAAAAAAGTCAGCTATAAAGTATTTAAATGAAAATGGATTAGATAATAAAAGGTATTTTGTTGTTATTCCTGGAGCTGCTTGGCATCAAAAACAATGGGGTGTTGAAAAATATATTTCCCTAATAAAGCACTGTAAAACAAAACATGATTTAACTCCAATTTTGTTGGGTTCTGAAATTGACACAGTTTGCAATGATATAAATCAAGGACTTGATTTGGAATCAATCAATATGGTTAGCAAAACCGACCTAAGGCAATCAATGGCAATAATTAGTCAGTCTAGTTTTTGTATAGGCAGTGACACTGGCTTTATTTATGCTTCCGAAGCATTAGGAATCAATACAGTAGCAATATTAGGTCCTACTTCCATTGAGACCGGAGCCGGTGTTTTTTCAAAAAATTCAATAAATATTGAGAATAATAATTTATGGTGCAGGCCTTGTTCACAAAACGGCAGTTTTCCTTGCTATAGAACTGAGCAATACTGCATGTCAAATATTACGCCAAAAGAAGTTATAGAAAATGTTGAAAAGATATTGGCATAACAATGTTTTTCAAAATATTATATAATATTATTCTATTTCCTATTTTCTTTTTTGTATCCTTGGGATTATGCATTTTTAATCGAAAGCTTCTCAATGGAATCATAGGAAGATTTAAATCAAAAAAAATCTT
>JAYZHS010000104.1:0-4744 GCA_036166315.1 Fidelibacterota bacterium | reverse complement strand
AGACTCGCATGATGTCACCCTAGGTTTAAAGCCAGGCGAAATTCATCTTTTAGAAAATGTGAGATTTTATGATGATGAGATTAAGAATGATTCAGAATTTTGCGCACAACTAGCAAAGCATGGTGATATCTTTATTAACGATGCTTTTGGCACAGCGCATCGTACCCATGCATCCAATGTAGGTATTGCTAAATATTTTTCCATAAAAGGCATAGGGCTATTGTTTGAAAAAGAGCTGAATTTCCTTTCAAAAATTCTATCAAAACCTTCTAGACCGCTTACGCTTGTTTTGGGAGGCGCTAAAATTGACACTAAAATTGGTTTAATCGATCATTACATTGGCATTGCAGATCATATCCTCATTGGGGGAGGAATGGCATTTACATTGTTAAAGGCTAGAGGGATAGAAATCGGTAAATCCATTGTAGATGATTCTAAGCTTAAGGCTGCAATAGCGTTAATTGATAAAGCTAAAAAGAAGAAAAACCTTTTTTTTCCTAAAGATATTGTTTGTGCTAAGTCGATTGATAAAGGCGATAATTATAAAACTTACGATATTACAAAAATACCAAAAAATTTAACGGGACTTGATATTGGTCAAAAAACTATCGATTCGTATTCAAAGATTATTTCGAATTCAGAGACAGTTATATGGAATGGACCAATGGGTGTTTTTGAATCTGAAAATTTTCAAAACGGCACTCTATCACTTGGAAAACATATCGCAGCTTGCAGTCAGGGGGAATTTGTCAGTATTATAGGCGGTGGCGATACAGCTGCAGCATTAAGAAAATTTAATTTAGATAATAAAATGACACATTTATCTACAGGCGGTGGAGCGTCAATTGAACTGCTTTCAGGAAAAAATTTACCTGCAATTTTTGCACTAGAGGTTTAGTTGTAATGA
The DNA here is from genome assembly GCA_036166315.1 of Fidelibacterota bacterium. Lineage (GTDB taxonomy): Bacteria > Fidelibacterota > Marinisomatia > Marinisomatales > TCS55 > TMED108. The sequence goes on along the minus strand of JAYZHS010000104.1, from coordinate 3,837 downwards.
AACCAATTATTGCAGCCAATTGGAAAATGAATTTTACCCCTGAGGAAAGCCTTCGTCTGATTGATGATATTACTAGTCAGGGACTACCCTCAAATGTTGACATTATTTTCTTCCCTTCTTTTATATCATTGCCTGCAGTGGTCGATAAACTGCTTGATTCACCCTATAATATTGGTGGGCAAAATATTTTTCACAAAGAAAATGGTGCATTTACAGGTGAAATTTCTGCCTCTATGCTGAAAGCTTTAAATATCCAATACGTCATTATTGGACATTCTGAAAGAAGGCAATATCTGCATGAGAATGATAAACAGGTAAATGATAAAATCCAGCTTGCGCTCAAGGCTGAATTAATACCGATTATTTGCATTGGTGAAACTCTAAAAGAGAGAGAAAATGGGCAAACAGACCCGGTTTTAAAGGAGCAATTAAATTCTGCATTTGAAAATATTAATCTAGACAATCAGAAAAACATTATAGTAGCTTATGAGCCGGTTTGGGCCATTGGAACGGGACTAACAGCTGAAAAAAATAAAATATTAGACGCACATAGCTTGATTAAAGAAACTTTAGAAACCATTTATAATTTTAACATACCAATACTTTACGGAGGATCTGTTAATGCAGACAATGCTGCTTCATTAATTAATATTGAAAATGTTGATGGTTTTTTAGTGGGTGGCGCTAGTTTAAAATCGGAAAGTTTTTGTCAAATAGTAAAAAATATAACAAAAAATTTTGAGAGGTCTTAATGATTGGTTTTTTAATAACCCTACATGCAATAATTAGTATTTTATTGGTAACAGTTGTTCTTATGCAGGCTAGCCAAGGTGGCGGTCTTTCTGGTATATCTGGAACACAAACAACCAATGCAATTTTTGGTGGTAGAAGCGCAGGAAATGCCCTAAGCAAGATAACCACCTATCTAGCTGCGATTTTTATGGGCTTAGCGCTCTTAATAAGCTTAATCTCATCTCCAGGCTCAGGATCAGCCGGGTCAGTTGTAGAAGATGCCCAGCAGGAAGGAGCATTGGCTCCCTCAACCGAGAATTTATCTTTGCCTACCGTCCCTCTGCAGGAAGAGAAGACGAAAGATTAATCTTTGCCTATAATTTTAGGCTAAAATATGCCCACAACTCACGATTATTATGAAGATCCTAGAAATAAGGATATTCAAATCTATATTGATGGGGAATTCTTTCATCGTTCAGAAGCAAGCGTATCTGTACTAGATAGCGGTTTTCTATTAGGGGATGGCGTATGGGAAGGCATAAGACTGCACGAGGGGAAATTATTACATTTTGATGCGCACATAGACAGGCTGTTTAATGGAGCGGAATTGATTTCCCTAGCTATCAACCTTAATCGTAATGAGCTACAGCAAGCAATTCAAAAAACGCTTGATAAAAATCAAATGGAATCCGATGTCCATATTCGGTTGATTATCTCACGCGGTTTAAAGAAAACACCTTATCAGCATCCAAAAGTAACTTTGGGAGACCCCACAATAGTGATCATTCCTGAATATAAAGTTGCCGATCAGGATGTTGCTAGAAAAGGTATTAAACTTGCCTCGGTTGAAACCATAAGAGATTATCGAGTACAAAACCCAAATATTAATTCTTTAAGTAAGCATAATTGCATAGCGGCATGTATAGAGGCTGAAAAAAAAGGTGCCGATGAAGGGTTAATGTTTGACCCTAATGGGTATGTGGCTACATGTAATTCAACTAATTTTTTTATTATTAGATCAGGTGAAGTGTGGACATCTACTGGTGAATACTGCTTAAAAGGAATTACAAGATCAACGGTGATCAGTATTTGCAAACAAAATCAAATACCGATACTTGAGAAGAACTTTTCTATTGATGATGTTTATACTGCAAATGAAGCATTTGTAACAGGAACTTTCGCTGGTATTACCCCAGCAGTTGAAATTGATGGCAGGAAAATAAATAACAGCTTGAGGGGTGAACTAACAAAAACCCTTCAAAATTACTATAAAGATCAGGTTAGTACTTAATTCCATGCATTCAGAATTAAGAATCGCAATGTGGTCTGGACCAAGAAATATTTCTACAGCTTTAATGAGATCTTTTGAAAATCGCTCGGATAGCTTTGTAACTGATGAACCATTTTATGCGTACTTTTTAAAAGAAAGCGGTGAAGACCATCCAGGCAGAGATGAAATTATACAATCTCAATCATCCGATTGGAGTACTGTTGCTTCTGAGTTGATTGGATCAATACCTCAGGGAAAAACTATCTGGTATCAAAAACATATGGCGCACCATATTCTAGACTATTCTAATTTGGATTGGATAGATAGTGTTTTTAACTGTTTTTTAATTAGAGATCCAAAAGAAGTTATTTGTAGCTATGTCAAGCGATTTAAGCTTATCGATCATAAACAACTAGGTTTTAATCAGCAATTACGAATCTTTAAAAAAATAAAAAGAAAAACCGGCAAACTGCCTGTTGTAATTAATGCAAAAGATGTGCTAGAACATCCAGAAAAAATATTAAAAAAATTATGCAAGATCTTAAAAATTGAATTTAGTAAAAGTATGCTTAATTGGCCATCAGGGAAGAGAGCGACAGATGGAATTTGGGCACCTTATTGGTATAGCGAGGTGGAGAAAACAACAGGCTTTCAGCCTTATTCCTATCAAAACACTAAACTAGATCCAAATTATAATGACATACATGATCAATGCATGATTGATTATGAAGTTCTTTTTAATCAACGCATCAAGCCATAATGAAAAAATACATCTTTTAATAGTTGATGAAATTTCATTAAAGTTGAAGCTGTCTTTACAATGAATAAGTACAAAATGTATGTAAATTTTATTTAGCCGAAGTGGTGGAACTGGTAGACACGCTGTCTTGAGGGGGCAGTGAGGGAAACCTCGTGCCGGTTCGAGTCCGGCCTTCGGCACTCAATTAGAATTAAAAAAATAAGGATTAGATAATAATGATAGTTCGTTTATTTATATTAAATATTTTTATTGGTTTAGTTTTTGCCCAATCTCCAGATGAATTGTTAAGCTCTGCGAAATCAAATCTAGACTCAGGCAACCTCGCTAAAGCCGAATCTGAATATAATAGCGCTTTAGAGATGGACCCAACCTTTGCCCCAGCATATGTAGGACTTGCAAAAGTTGCAATGCGAAAAGGAGATTTAAAACAATCAGGCTCTCTTTTAAAAGAGGCGATTGATGCCGATCCTGAGAATAAGGAATTTCGTCAAGAATTTGAAGAATTAAGTGAATTAAATACACTTATGAGCAAGGGTATTAGATCGATGAAAAATGGTGACATAGACAACGCATTTGAATCATTCAGGGTAGCCTATGAGAAATTTCCTCAATATCCAGAATCTGTTTTTAATATGGGTTTAGCTAATTTTAGAAATAAGGATTACGATGAGGCAGTAAACTATTTTAAGAAAACCATTGCAATAAACCCTGATCATAAAAATGCCCTAACTGCAATAAAAAATGTAGCAAAAAATTTCTTTAATAAAGGCAATCAACTATACAAAAGAGGCGATCTGGAAGGAGCGCTTTCCTCGTATGATGAGGTGTTAAATATTGATAAGACATTTTATCAAGCGCATTTTCAAATTGGTGTAATTCAATCAAAAATGGGCAATAAAGATTTAGCTGTAGGGTCTTATGAAAAATCGATACAAATAAATCCTCAATTTTATAAAGCTTTTTTTGCACTTGGCTTAGCAAAAAGCTCGATGGATGACACAGAGGGCGCATTGGAATCCCTCCAAAAGGCGATTGATATTTATCCAGGTTACGATAAAGCATATGGTGCGATGGG
>JAYZHS010000103.1:0-31373 GCA_036166315.1 Fidelibacterota bacterium | reverse complement strand
CCAGGAGCATACGCTGGATCAAGTCCATCAATATCTAAAGAAATATAAACAGGGCCATCAAATTGAAAAGATAAATTAGAATTATAATCTTTCATTTCAATGACTTCAACATTAAACTTTTTTACTTGCTCTCTTTGGTGATCATTCAAAGTTCGAATTCCAACCTGAACCAATCTTTTCGCTAAATTGTTTTCCATTATTCTAGCAAATGGTGATGCATGGGAAAAGGGATTGTTTTCAAAATTATCATATAAATCAGGATGTGCATCAAAATGAAGAATATTTAATGAATCATATTTTTTTGCGTAAGCTTGAATAATTGGAAATGTTATTGAGTGGTCACCACCGATTGAAATAATATTATTGCCTTTTTCTAATTCATTATAAACTACATTATAAATTTTTTCTATTGCTGATTTACCTGATGGAAGCACCAATGGATCTATAACTTTAACTTTTGCAGAACTTCTAGAATTAATACCGTTTTCAGAATGATCATTTGTGGATTCTGAATAGAAAGCCTCAATTATTTTTTGCGGCGCCTTTGCGGCGCCTCTTTGAAAAGATGAATTTTCATCCAAAGGTATTCCTAATAGCGATATCATTAATCTACTTCTAGAATGATTACCTGATCGCTTTAAGATAAATATCTTTATGCGCTTGATCCATGTCAGCAAGTTGATTTAGGATTCTATTTTGACCCATTACACCCAAGGCTTTAACTAATTCTGATCGATGAGCATCCAAAAAGTAAAGAGTTCTACCGGTGGGAAATTGACGAAAAACTACTTGAAAACCCTCTACCATTAGTTTGAATTCTTCTAAAGCTTCATCAGGTTTGCCTTGTTTGAAATAATCCATAGCAACATAATATGCAAATCGCGCCTCTCTTAAACCTTTATTTTCTGTAACCTCTTTTAAGAGTTGCATGCGCGTACTCCATCCTTTTGAATAATCTGAAGCAATACCTCTTAAAACAATTTCTCTAGATTGATCATAGGCTAGATTGCCTCCATAATAATCATACGTATCCATATGTCCAGCCAAAATAAAATAAGCATAGAATGCAAAAAAACTACCTAGCGGTTCAAAAATAACTTGATCAAAGTATATTGAACTTCCTGCATTATAATAGAATTGAAGAGATTTGTCAAAATATCTTAAATCCATTCCATCAGAAATAAGTACTTGCGCATGAAAGGTTTCCATCCCTCCTTTTTGAGCTGTGCCTTGAAAAGCAATAGAAATATGGAGAGGAATTTTTAAGCTTTGAAATTCTTCATTCCAATTATGTTTTGAAAAAAAACGCGAAACCTCTCCTTTGATAGAAGCTACTTTTTGTTTTTCACTATTCCTCAGAAGTCTATCATCTATCTTTACATCAATTTTTCCAAACTGGCCAAAAAGGATAGAAGAGTATAAAATCATTGTTAGTAATAATCGCATATAAGAAACTAATAGATAAAACCTATACCATGCTATTCATGAAGAATAATTGTCTTAATTTATAGAATGATAAATATTGAAAATATAATCGAAAAGCAGCCAAATGTAAAATCACTTCTCTTTCAAATTGGTGAAATTGCCGAACAAAAAGAAAAAGAAGTTTATGCTGTTGGTGGGGTGGTTAGAGATTTGCTATTGGATAAGGAAATTCATGAGGTCGATTTAATGGTTATTGGAGATGGGATAGAGTTTGCAAAGATTATAGCAAATGAGCTTGGTATACAAAAAATTGTTCCATTTCATAGGTTTTCGACTGCACATATTCCGGCTAATCCGATTCCAATAGAGGTTGCAGCGGCACGCGAAGAAATCTATTCTTCTGAATCAAGAAAGCCAAAAAAAGTGAAATATACAGATTTAGGAGGTGATTTAATTCGAAGAGATTTTACAATTAATGCAATGGCTATAAATATTGTACCTGAAAAATTTGGCAATCTTCATGATCCATATAATGGCATTAAAGATTTAGAAGCAAAAAAACTAATTACACCTCTCGACCCTAATAAAACTTTCTCAGAAGACCCACTAAGGATGATTCGCGCTGCTTATTTCGCTTCTAAATTAAATTTAAACATAGAAAAAAATTGTCTTGATTCAATGAAACAACAATCCGAACGTATTGCAATAGTCTCTCAAGAGAGAATAACAAATGAGTTTTGTAAAATTTTATCTACAGATAAGCCATCTATTGGTTTGGGGATTCTTCAAGAATCTGGTTTGATGAAGAAAGTTTTTCCTGAGATTGATCTAATGTACGGAATGGATCAGTCAAGCGAATGGCATCATAAGGACATCTTTGATCATACTATGCAAGTAGTGGACAACGCTGCATTGCTATCCAACAAGATGAAATTAAGATTTGCAGCGCTTGTCCATGATATAGCAAAACCAAATACTAGAAGAATCGATCCAAAAAAAGGCTACACCTTTCATGGGCATGATGCAATTGGTGAACGAATGTTAAATAAGGTAGCCGAAAGGATGAAAATATCAAATGCCCTGAAAGATTATTTAAAAAAACTAACACGCCTTCATTTGCGACCTATAGCTTTAGCAAAAAAAGGAATAAGTGACTCAGCTATACGAAGATTAATGGTAGCAGCCGGTGATGATGTTAATGATTTATTAACTCTTTGTAGAGCAGATATAACGACAAAAAATCAAAATAAAATAAAAAAATATTTAGCCAATTTTGAAAAAGTAGAAGCCAAAATGACGGATGTCAATGAAAAGGATAAAATGAAAGCATTTCAATCACCAGTGCGTGGGGCTGAAATAATGAAGATTTTCAACCTTAAGCCGGGTAAAAAAATTGGAAAAATTAAATCTGATATTGAAGAGGCAATTCTTGATGGAAAAATTGAAAATTCTTACGAGGAAGCTTATAATTATCTTATCTCTATAAAAAATAACTATATTAATAAGTGATTAATACAAAAAATGAAACATTTAATAATCATAATCATACTAAACCTTTCTTTTATTTTCTCACAAGAAATATCTGGGACTGTATCAGATAAGCTAACTGGCGCTCGTCTTTCTGGGGTAAATATTGTAATTATTGATACCGATAAAGGTGTATCAACTAATTCTAACGGAGAATACTCTTTAGATATTAATGGATTTACCGCAAGCCAAATTGTTCAGTTTAAACATATAGGCTATGATGAACGATTAGTAAGAATTGATAGCCTAGGTATATCGTCAAATATTTTCCTTCAGCCTCGCGTTCTTCAATTTGAAGCGATTGAAACTGCTGGTATCAAAAGAAAACCAGCGATTGAAAAAGACCTACCGCAAACTGTTTCAATAATTCAATCTGATGCTTTCTCATTAAGAGCCTATGTTGATGCTGGGGATTTGCTGGCAACAGATCAAAGTGTTCAAATTGAAGAATCTCTCTCTGGAAGAAAAACTGTATCAATTCGCGGTGGAAACGCGGATGATGTATTAGTTTTATACAATGGATTTAGACTAAATCGTCCTTATGATAATGTATTTGATCTTTCACTAATTGATATGCAAAATATTGAACAAGTTGAGATTGTAAAAGGAGGTCATTCGGTATTATACGGATCAGATGCTTTTTCGGGCGTAGTAAATATTGTTCCAAAAAATACAAAGGATAAAAATTTAAAAGTATCGCAACAATTCGGATCGTATGATTCAGGGTTTTGGAATGCAAATGGTCAATTAAAAATCAATAATTCATTTTTATCAATTAACCAAAAAAGGGGCTCATATAAACGAATTTTTCAAGATTCACAAATTGAATCACCTAGGTTAATATCAAGCCTATCTCATTCTGCGTTTGATATGACTAACAGATTGAAAAATCGTTTAATGAATGGAAATCTTGAGTGGAATCTTACCCAGGATAAACAGGTATTTGATAATACTCGCGATTTCAATAAAATTAATTCAACAAATCGATTTAGTGGAATGCGCTATGATGGTATTCTTTGGTTTTTTGGAGAAGTAGAGTTTGCTATTGGCCATCATGCATTAACTGAATTACAAGATCTTAATAATGAGCGCGGTTATATTTATAGATCACTTGATCACAGTTCAAACAAAATTGATATTAGAAAATATATTAATTTGAATAAGGTTGAATGGATGTTTGGTGCACAAGCTGAGGAGTCAAATTTAGATTTTTGGGATGATCAAAATTTGAACAATATCCAGCAGGTTGGACTAAAAGGAGCTAATATAAAACGCAACCATGCCGGTTTTGCAACAGTATTAAAGCTTCATTCTAAGGGAGACGAATTAGGCCAGTGGCTAACGGATCTTGATGTTAGTTATAGATTCGATATGTTAAAGGATCGAAGCGATAGCTTAGTTAATCGAAAAGATCTTGTAGATTTTTCTGAAATTTCATCATTAGTAAAATTTGGAAATAACGATTGGTCCAACAACATTTTTAAAATTTCAACAATAGCGTCCAAGCGTGCGCCTGGCCTCACTATGGCTTATTGGGTTACAACAGGAAATAATATCAAATTTCCTTCATTGCAGCAGCAGATTAGTCAAATCACTTTTTTAAATCCAGATCAGCGCCCACTTAAGCCAGAGAGAATGAAATCATTAGAGATTGGAATCAATATTTTATCCGAACCAAAAACAATGAAAAATGTAGATCAGATGGAATTTCAAGCAAGCATTTTTCGTAATGATTACATAAATAAAATGAGATCCACATTCCTTTTGGGAATGCCTATCGCTTATTTTGAAAATATTTCAATTGCTACTATGTCTGGATTTGAGGCTAAAGCTAAAGCAAAGACTTATAAGGGAAAATTCACTGGGGAAATTGGCCTATCGAATTATAATATTTCTGATATGGCAGCATTTCCTTTTAAGTCCGCATTTAAATTAACTATTAATACTACATCAAAATGGGATATGATAACTATTGGAGCACGCTGGTTTCAAGAGGGTGAACAAACTGGTTTGATTCTAGTCCCAGAGAAAGGTTACAATGAAATTGAATTACCTGCCTTTTCAAACTATGATTTACATCTTACCATAGATTTAAACTTTAGCTTTCTAAAGGGACAGCTTTCATATTCCGGAAGGAATCTAAAGAAAAATAATATTTCTCTTGATGGCTTACTTTTAAGGGATACTAGAAAATATTTAACTTTGAGTCTTGAGTTATGATAAAAAACTATTCTTTATTATGTTTTATACTCTTCTTTTCATTATCGTGCGAGGAAAATCCATTTTCTTCCAAAAGTGAAATACCTCATCGCACAATCAAAGGCTTTGTAAATCTCGATGGTATAGAAGCATATCCAAAAGGTAACCATAGCGGAGTATTTGTTTGGGCGCACGAATTAGGCCTTAAAACATTAACTGGCGCAGATGGTTCATTTCAACTAGAGCTTCCTGCTGCAAGCACTCCATCTGGCGGCGGAATTGCTGATGGAGATTATGTCATATATTTTTTCATGGCTAATTATAAAATAGCTTCAATTCAAATTACTTTTGCAGGTGGTGAAATATTAAATGATGATAGGGTCATAAAGATAAATGGAGAGTTAAGAAAAATAATTTCAATTGATCGCATGGTTCAAATACATACCTCTATAGAGCCGAGTACAATTCCAGCGACATTTGAAGATGATATTAAAGTTGAAATAAAAGCAACACCCGATCGGAGTGATATATTTTTCTATTTATTAGGTATTGAAGCAGCTCGACAGCCAACAGTTTATTCCGGATTATTGATAAAGGATATATCATCGGATAAACTTGTTTACTCTTTTAATCCTGATACCGCAGGTACCATCAAAAGATTTATAGAGCAACCTTTCAGAGAATTTTTAATCAATTTTAAAGTGGTTGATGATTCGTTAAGCCCTGTGCTTTCTCCAGGGTCATATGAGGCTATTCCTTACTTAATTATTGAAAGCAATGAAGATCCACCGTCCCATTTACTTGATGCACTAGAATCAGGTTATGATGATTTTTCCGAGAAATATTTTGATTACCCTATTTATAGAACTGGGGGAAAATTTACAATCATTGAATAGGTTTTTTATCTATCGGGAACTTCATTAATTTTTCCTAATATAATAACTAGATTTTTACCTTAATAAAACAACAGGGATATATATGCTTTCATCATTAATAAATACGCTTACTGCACCCAGTGAAACATTTCAAAAAATAACTAATGATTACAGCTGGAAAGAAGCAATGGTTCCCATGTTTTTAATCATGTTTTTAGCTGTAGCCTCATCGATGATTCTTTCTGAGCAGATCGCTGATCTTCAATGGGAGCAAATTGAGCAAAGCATAAATAATAACGCTAATATTTCTGAAGAGCAAAAGCAGGAAATTTTAGGATCCCAATATGACCGTATTTACTCCAATTCTGGAGCAACGGCAATTTTCATCTATGTCAGCTCTGCAATCTCGTGGCCAATGAGGATGATATTTTGGTCACTATTTTCTATGCTTTTTGCCAATCTTCTTTTGGGTTCAAAAAGTCAATTTGGAAAAGTTTTTACAGTTGTTTCGTTCTCTTATCTTCCATCTGTTCTAGAGTATTTAGTAAAGACGCCGATCCAATACATAAGTGATAATATGATGATCTTTACAGGTCTTGGTGCATTAAATATAGGTGAACAAGGTAGTTTTATAAACAACTTTTTGAGCGGTATTGATTTTTTTGCAATCTGGCGGGTTTATTTAACGGCTGCAGGCTTTACATTGCTTTACAATGTCAAACAAAATGATACGTTAAGAGCTCTAGGCTTACTATGGATAGCAAGCCTTTTGATTTTTTCTGCTATTGGAGCTTTTTTTGCAGGCCTCTCAGGTTGATTAATTTTTTAAACAAAAATTAACAAGATGAAATTTATAATATTCATTACTATTTCATTTTGCTATGCTCAAAACTATAGCCTCGAGCAAGCTGTTGAGGTAGCACTTCAAAATAAAGAAGCGCTCAAAGCTTCAGCTTTGGAATTAAATGCCTCCAAGCAAGATATTAGAAGCTCCTACAGTGGAATACTTCCATCGGTGAGGATTACAGGAAGTACCACTGAATCAACTTTTCCAGAGCAGGCTATTGGGTTTAATCAATCCTCTGGGGAAATATTAAATAATGTAAGCAGCATAACATCTGCATCGTCTAGTTTTTCTATAACTCAAAATATTTATGATGGTGGAATATGGTGGAACAATATACGTTTAGCAAAAAACAATTTTAGAATTACCGAGCAATTTGATAGGCAAATCAAAACAAATATTATTCGAAATGTACATTTTGCATATTTTAATTATTTAAAAGCAATTCAGCTGTTGGATGTATCGAGGTCTAATCTAATGAGCTCACAGCAGCAATTAACTCTGGTTCAGCAGCAGTATGATTTAGGTTCTGCCAAAAAAACTGATCTATTAAAAGCAGAGGTGCGTTTTGGTCAAGCAAGAATAGATGTGATTACTAATGATGCATCAGTTAAAAGTGCATACCGTAACTTAAAAAATGCAATGGGCCTTATTAGTTCTGATCAAGATTTTACCATTGAAGAGGTTGAAAAACCTTTAGAGCTTATTCCAGAATTTGAAACAGGATTTGAATTGGTTCAAAAATTTAACCCTAGCGTTAAAGCAAAACAGTACCAAATCATGTCAGCAAAATTAAATACAAAATTAGCCAGAGGTTCTAGATTGCCTGTAATTAGTTTATCTGCTAGCTCTTCTGGAGCAGACGAAAATCTTGGTGATGCAATTTCAAATAGTTACGGAGATAAACAGAGAACTAATGCATCATTATCAATTTCAATTCCTATTTATACTGGGAATAGTATTTCTTCAAGAATTCAAAAAGCAAAGATCAGTGTTGATAAGCAGGAATCTGAATATTTAACACAGCTTGAAGATTTATCAGTCCAGCTTGAAGATTATCTTGATCAATTAAATAATTATATTGAGGTTATTCCGATAAACGAAACTGTTCTTGAGTCAGCGGAGGAAGATTTAAAATTATCTCAAGTAAGATATTCTCAAGGATCTACGACTATATTAGAAGTTTTAAATGCTCAGGTTTCCGTAGTCCAAGCTAGATCATCTCTCGTGCGTTCTAAGTACGATGCTTTTATCCAACAGGCAAACCTAAAAGCTTTGCTTGGAACTTTAGACTCTGAGCAAAATAATTAATTAGGAGAAAATTGTGCCTGATAAAAAATCAAATAAGAAAAAATGGATAATAATTGTAATTGCAGTATTGTTTATTATTGCTACGATTATACTTAGCTTAGGTAGAGACAATAAAAATACAATTTCTGTTGAAACTGAAAAAGTATCTTATAAAGCAGTTGTGCAAAAAGTGAATGCAAGCGGAACAATCCAACCTGAAACAGAAGTTAAAATTAGTTCATCAACTTCATCTGCTTGGATTGACTCCATTACTGTAAAAGAGGGTGACTACGTTAAAAAAGGACAGCATCTCATATCTTTAGATAGAAAGCAATTGCTTTCAAATTACAATGCTGCTGCATCTTCAGTGCGCTCAGCAAAGGCCCGAATCAAACAAGAAGTAGCAAGTAAGAAAAGAACAGAATCTATGTATGATCAAAATTTAGCATCCGATCAAGAGCTAGAAGCTGTACAAGCATCTTTTGAAATTGCAAATAGTCAGCTTGAGCAGGCTCGAGCAAATCTAGAATCAAGAAAAGATGAGCTTGACCGAGCACGGATTTCTTCGCCGCAAAATGGAATTGTGACCACAATAAATAAAGAAGTTGGCGAAATGGCTTTAGGTGGAATGTTTCAAGCAGAGGTTTTGATGATTATTGCTGATTTATCAAGAATGGAGGTGATTATAGATGTTAATGAGAACGATGTAGTTTCAATTTCAAAAGGAGACACTGCAGAGATCGAAATTGATGCATTTCTCGATACCCTATTCTATGGTGTGGTAAATGAAGTTGCCCTTGTGCCTCAAGTTACAGGTATGGGCACCCAGCAACAGGTAACAAATTTTCAAGTTAAGGTTAGAATGATTAATGTTCCAGATGGAATAAGACCAGGTATGAGCGCAACAGTTGATATTATTACAGATAAAAAAGAAAGGGTTCTTGCTATACCGATCCAGAGTCTCACAGCAAGAAAAAAAGGCGCTGAATTTCTTGAAATGGGAGAAAAATCTAAAAATAATTTTGGATCTAAAGATAAAGAAAGCGAAATGGAAGAGTTAGTCTTTATTATTAGTGATAGTGAAGGCTTCGTTGATCGTGGTGAAAAAACGCAGAATAATGATATCAAAAAGAAATTAAATAAAGCAAAAAAAGGAACCAATTATGTGCATGTCCGACCGGTTAAGGTCGGGATATCTAGTGAGACGGATTATGAAATCATTAGCGGATTAGCTGAAGGCGATGAAATTGTAATTGGTAATTATAAAGCAATCAGCAGAGAACTAAAGCATAATACACTTGTGAAAGTGCAAACCGATAAAGATAAAAAGAAGAAGTAAGTGTCAAACCTAATTTCTCTTAGTTCGATAAAGCGTCATTATGATGTTGGGGGTGAATTAGTAAGAGCGCTAGATGGCGTTGATGCTACTATCAAAACTAATGAGTATATTTCAATAATGGGACCATCTGGTTCTGGCAAATCAACATTGATGAATATTATCGGATGCCTAGATACTCCAACTTCCGGTACTTATCAATTTGAAGGAGAGTTGGTGCACGAGATGGATGATGATCAGCTTGCTTCAATTCGAAATAGAAAGATTGGATTTGTCTTTCAGACATTTAATCTTCTTCCAAAAGCTACTGCACTGCGCAATGTTGAAGTTCCTTTGATTTATTCAAATATTCCTAAAGCTGATAGGCTTAAAATGGCAGAAAGTTCTCTTATCTCAGTTGGCTTAGGAGATCGTTTAGACCATAAGCCAAATGAGTTATCTGGAGGGCAAAGACAACGCGTTGCAATCGCAAGGGCCCTGGTTAACAACCCTTCAATTATTCTTGCGGATGAACCTACTGGTAATCTTGACTCTAAAAGCGGAATAGAAATTATGAAAATACTTCATGAGCTTTACGCAAAAGGGAATACAATTATTCTAGTTACGCATGAGCAAGAAATTGCAATGCACGCCAATCGAATCATTACCATTTTCGATGGAAAAATAAAAGAAGATAGATTAAACAAGGATATGACAAAGGCTTTATAATGTTATCATTATTCTTTGAAAGTGTCCGTATTGCAATTAGCTCCATATTATCTAACAAGATACGCTCTTTCTTAACAGGGCTAAGCATTATCATAGGTATTTTAACTGTAACGTTGATGGGTACACTGATCTCTGGTCTTGATAAAGGATTCGATAAAAGTATGGATTTCCTAGGCAAAGATGTTTTGTCAATAAGTCGATGGGAGTGGTTTGGAGGGCAAGATTGGTGGGAAGTGCGAAATAGGCCTAGAATTAAATTAGATTACGTTGATAAAATTAAATCTAGATCAAAGTATGCAGAAGCTGTTGCTCCTGTAATGCAAAGAGGCGCAAGCCTCTCAAGAGGAGATCTAGGGGCTAGGTCCCAAATTTTTGGTACGACAACAGAATATTTGAAAACCACCAATTATGGCGTTGAGAAAGGAAGATTTTTTACAAACTCAGAAGATCGTTCAGGGGCACGTGTCGCTTTATTGGGTCATGATGTTGCCAAAAATTTATTTCCAAATGAAGATCCAATCGGGAAAAAATTCAAAATAGACGGCATACGTTTTCGCGTACTTGGTGTGATGGAAAAACAAGGGAAGTTTTTAGGTTTATTTAGTTTTGATACGCAAGTAATTATACCCTCCGGGGCTACCCAGCGACTATTTTCAAGAAGAGGATTCATTAGAATAAGTGTAAAGATTCCAGGCGACAAAATAGAAGAATCCAAAGATGAAATTTATGGTATTATGCGTCAAATAAGAGGGTTAAAACCTACCGAGAAAGATGATTTTGCCGTTAACCAGACAATGGCTTTTGAAAATGTATACAATCAGATAAAATTTGCTATAGGAGGTGTAGGTATTTTCATCACAGTCCTTTCTTTAGTAGTTGGCGGAATTGGTATTATGAATATTATGTTTGTATCGGTAAAAGAAAGAACGAAAGAAATTGGTGTTCGGAAGGCTATAGGTGCCACAAAAAAGATGATCTTGACTCAATTTTTAATGGAAGCTATTATGATTTGCGTAATTGGGGGAATTATTGGATTAACACTGGCCACATTATTGAGCTTGGTGATTAATCAATTTTTTCCATCAGTAATGCCTATATGGCTTGCTATAACTTCTATTTCATTGAGTATTTTTGTAGGAGTTATTGCGGGAGTTATTCCATCTTATCGCGCAGCAAGTCTTGATCCTATTGATGCACTTAGATACGAATAGATTATGCTAGGGAAAAGACAGATAAAAAGTATTTTACGCGAAAGTGTTCGGATGACATTTGATGCTATTCGACAAAATAAATTGCGATCAACTCTTACGCTTTTAGGAATTTCAGTTGGAATATTTTCAGTTATTAGTGTTATGACCGCTATAAAAACCCTTGAAAGCTCAATTGAATCTGGGTTGAATGTGTTTGGTACCAATACATTCTTAATTACCAAAGACCCTGCAATACAGTTTGGTAGGAATGAAAAGTATCGTAATAGAAAAAATATCGATTTAGATCAATATCTTAAATTAAAAGAGAGAGCAAAATTACCAATATTGGTTAGCGGTGGGGATGATACTGACAATGTGAGACTTGTGACATACAAAGATAAGAAAACAAAACAAACTCCAAGAATAGCAGGGGGCGACCCCGGAACTTTACGAACTGTTAATACCTACATTGCAGACGGTAGAAATTTAACCGATGAAGATGTACACTTATCTAGAAGCGTATGTATCATTGGAGCTGATGTTGTGGATGCTCTTTTTCCATTTGAAGATCCGCTTGGAAAGGTTATTCAGCTTCAAGGAATTAACTTTACTGTTGTTGGCATTACGGAAAGGCAAGGACAATCTTTTGGACAAAGTCAGGACAATTATGTCTTTTTACCTATAACAACATTTCTACAGCGTTTCCGAGGAACTTCATATTCACTAGGAATTACGGTAGAATCAGAATCTGCTGAAGTTTATAGCGAAACAGTTGACGAGGTAATCGGTATTCTTCGTACAATTAGAAAAGTTAGCCCCGGCGAGGAAAATGATTTTGAAATAACAACCAATGAAGAATTGATGGAAACTTTTGGCTCCTTCACAGGATCCATTAAAATTTTTGCATTTTCTGTAAGTGTGATTGCTTTGATTGTTGCAGGTATAGGTATCATGAATATTATGCTGGTATCGGTAACAGAAAGAATAAAAGAAATAGGTATTCGAAAAGCAATTGGCGCTACCAAAGGACATATTTTAATTCAGTTCTTAACTGAGGCAGTTTTTTTATGTCAAGTTGGTGGAATTATAGGAGTTGTATTTGGTATAGCCGCTGGAAATCTGATATCTTTTGTAGCAAAAGTCCCTGCAGTTATTCCAATTGATTGGGCAATTTATGGAGTGGTGAGTTGCTCTTTAATTGGAATTGGCTTTGGTAGTTATCCTGCTTGGAGAGCTGCGAATCTTGATCCAGTTGAATCTATGCGATTCGAATAAAACTTATTTCGAACATTCTTGTAGCTACACAGCAGTTCTCATAAATTTAGGTATCATTATTATTTGTAAATACCATGATTGATGTTTTGCATAGGTTTAAATTATTGAAGTTCTTAATCCAGCCTTCCAATCTCTATCTATACTTTAATAAAGAAAATATTAGATGAATACAATTGCAATTATACCTGCACGCCTACAATCAAAACGCTTTCCTAAGAAAATTTTATTTCCAATTGATGAAAAACCAATGGTAGTGCATGTCTATGAAAATGTAAAGAAATCAGAATCAATAGATGATGTAATTATTGCTGTAGATGATGAAGAGACTGTGAAAGAGTTAAAAAAATGGAAAGTAAAGACTGCAATGACAGATTCTACTCATCACTCTGGGACTGATAGAGTGCATGAAGTCTCTAAAGATAAAAATGCAGATGTTATAGTTAATGTTCAAGCTGATGAGCCTTTTTTAGATCATACATTAATCGATATGTTAATAGATGAATTTGATGATACTTCTATTGAAATGGCTACTATCGCAGGAAAAGAACTTTCTGCAAATCAATTGCATGATTCAAATACAGTCAAAGTTTTGTTAGATAATGATAGATTTGCTCTAGCATTTAGAAGAATCCCGATTGACATGGAATCTGGTGGGTATTATCATCATGCAGGAATTTATGCTTATCGACAAGATATATTGGATAAATTCACATCCTTAAAGCCATCTGCCAATGAAGTAAAATATAAATTGGAGCAATTAAGAGCTATAGATAATGGTATTTCTATCAAAGTAGCGCTTACCGATAGAGTAAACAGAGGGATTGATACATTAGAAGATCTAAATGAGATGAAAAAGTAAAATGGGGCAAAAAACACCAATAAAATATATCTTTGTTCTGGGTGGGGTGATATCTGGGCTTGGTAAGGGTATTGCAGCTGCTTCTATAGGCTATCTCTTGAAAAGTGCAGGCCTAAAGGTCACTATTCTTAAATTAGATCCATATCTAAATGTAGATCCTGGAACTATGAATCCATACCAACATGGAGAGGTGTTTGTTTTGGATGATGGATCTGAAACAGATTTAGATCTTGGTCATTATGAGAGATTTATTGATGTAGATATGGCAAAGATAAATAATGCAACTACTGGTCAAGTCTATAGCACTGTTCTTGGAAGAGAGAGAAAAGGAGATTATTTAGGGGCAACGATTCAAGTTATTCCTCATATTACAGATGAAATCATTGCGCGAATTAAGGCAATAAATAAACCAAAGAAATTTGATGTTGTTATTTGTGAAGTAGGAGGTACTGTAGGAGATATTGAAAGCCTTCCATTTATGGAAGCGATACGTCAACTTTCTCTTGAGGTTGGATATCATAATCATACCATTATGCACGTTACGCTTGTACCTTACATCCAAGCTAGTGAAGAGCTAAAAACCAAACCAACCCAACATTCAGTAATGAAACTACGTGAAATTGGTTTATCACCTGATATGATTCTTTGCCGTACAGAATACAAACTCACGAAAGATGTAAAAAATAAGATAGGACTTTTTGGCAACGTAAATCCAGAGCATGTAATAGAAGGATCTGAGGTTAAAAGCATCTATGAAGTTCCGCTTACTTTATACAATCAAAAAGTATCTGAAATTATTATGGATCGCCTTCAGCTTAATGGTAAGGCTAATATTGCTTATTTGAAAAACTTTATCAAAAAATTCAAACACCCAAAACATAAAGTAAATATCGCCATGTGCGGAAAATATACTGAGTTACCAGATGCTTATAAGAGTGTTTTAGAAGCCTTCATACACTCCGGTGTTGAGAATGATACTCGAGTTAAAGTGCATTGGGTAGCGACAGAAGATATAAAGAATGACTCAGATGCATTTACCGCATTTCATAAAATGGATGGAATTTTACTTTTACCCGGCTTTGGCTCTAGAGGATCTGAAGGTAAAATACTTTCTTGCAAATTTGCGCGTGAAAATAAAATTCCATTTCTAGGAATATGTCTGGGTCTTCAATGTGCGGTTATTGAATTTGCACGAAATGTTTGCAATTTAGATGGAGCGAATAGTACGGAGTTTAATAAAAAAACCCCCTACCCTGTGATAGATCTTATGGAGTCACAAAGGGCAATAAAAGCAAAAGGTGGAACTATGAGGTTGGGCGCCTATGATTGTACATTAAAAAAAGGAACAAAAGCATTTTCAGCTTACCGTAAGAATAATATTTCTGAGCGTCATCGACATAGATGGGAAGTAAATAATAGATATAGAGATAGATTGGAAAAAAATGGATTAATTATTTCTGGAGAGAATTCGGAACTGAATTTAGTTGAGATTGTTGAATTAAAAGATCACCCATGGTATATCGCTGCACAGTTTCATCCTGAATTAAAAAGTAGGGTGAGCAAAGCTCATCATTTATTTAGAGATTTTATAAAAGCATCTGTCAAACAATTAAAAAAGAAATAATATTATGAATACAATTACAATTGGTAATGTAAAATACGAAAGCGGATCCTTTCCATTGATTGCCGGTCCATGCGTTATTGAATCAAGAGATCATATATTAATGATGGCTGAGCAGATTCAAAAAATTACTAGCACCATGAATATTCCATTAATATTTAAAAGCTCTTTTGATAAAGCTAATCGTTCAGCAATAGATTCTTTTAGAGGACCTGATAATCTAGATACAGGACTGTCGATATTAAATGACGTCAAAACCGAACTTGGAATTCCGGTATTAACAGATGTTCATCTTCCTGATCAGTGTAAGGCAGTAGCTGAGGTTTCTGATGTTTTACAAATTCCGGCTTTTCTATGTAGGCAGACTGATTTATTAATTGCAGCAGGAAAAACTGGAAAAGCAATAAATATAAAAAAAGGGCAATTCCTTGCGCCTGGCAAAATGAAACATGTTGCAGAAAAAGTTGAATCAACAGGTAATAAAAATATTTTACTAACTGAAAGAGGAACCTCTTTTGGATATAGTTTAGTTTCAGATATGACATCTATACCAGTTATGCAAAATGTAGGCTACCCTGTTATTTTTGATGCGACACATTCAGCTCAATTACCAGGCGATCAGAATATAACAGGTGGGCAGAGAAATATGATTCCTACTCTAGCTAAGGCAGCTGTTGCTGCTGGTTGTAATGGCATTTTCATGGAGGTTCACAATGACCCTAGCAATGCTAAATCAGATGCATCTACTCAATGGCCACTAGACAACTTAGAAGATTTACTAGGAACATTATTAAAAATATATGAGGCTGTTCATTGATTGATTACGATATAAATAAAATTAAAATGGTCATATCCGATATTGATGGAGTTTGGACCGATGGATCAATCTATGTTGGAAATAAAGAATCAGAAATAAAAAAATTTAATGTTAATGATGGTGCAGGCGTTGCATTACTTCGCCAATCTGGCATGAACTTAGCTCTTATATCTGGTCGAAAATCAAATGCAACCGCGCTACGTGCATCTGAATTGAAAATTGAAGATGTATACAATGGAATCTTGAATAAGCTTATTCCATATAAAGAACTAAAATCTAAATACAATCTAGATGATTCTGAGATTGCCTATATAGGTGATGATTTAATAGATATTCCTGTGATGGAAAAGGTTGCAGTTCCAATTGCTACTCAAAACGCATCAGGCCCATGTAAGTCAGTGGCGGTACATGTTACAAATAAATCTGGGGGCGAGGGAGCTTTCCGTGAAGCAGTTGAATGGATATTGATTGAGCAAGGTCGCCTAGAAAAGGTTATTCTTGATTTAAAAAATCAATTATTGAATCGCAAGTGAACCTAATAATCATTTTAATACTTTTCATATTTGCATGCCAAAATCCTGATATGCAAAAGATTGGTAAAACGAGAGATGGGGTTCCTGATGCTGAAAGTTGGAATGCAATAATTACCCTTACAAATAAAGGCTCTAAAAGAGCAGTAATAAGATCAGGTCATCTAGAAAAATACCAACAACGTCAATACATACTTTTAGATCAAAATGTAGATGCTGATTTTTTTAATAGTGAAGAAATTTATACTAGCAATCTCAAATCAGATATTGCTGAGATTGATGAAGCGAAAGATTTTTTAGTAGCAATGGGAAATGTTGTTGTAGTCTCTGATAGTGGTGTTACTCTTTATACCGATACGCTATCATGGGACAATGTAGATGAAAAAGTTTTTACTGATGACAGTGTGATATTTATTACTGAAGAAAGCGATACCCTTTATGGGATTGGATTTAAATCGGACATTGAATTAGATAATTGGGAAATTATGAAGCCAACAGGAGTTTTTCACGAGGAAATAAATGAGTGATAGCCATAAGCAATTGAGCGCAAAAAAGCTTTGTAAAAGATATGGTGATTTTTGGGCTGTGAGAGATGTAGACCTCGAGGTTAATAAAGGTGAAATTGTTGGCTTATTAGGTCCAAATGGCGCTGGAAAAACCACAACATTTTATATGATAACAGGAATGATAAAGCCCACTGAGGGGGATATATTTCTTGATCAGATGAATATCACTAAGAAGGCCATGTACAAAAGAAGTCGATTCGGGATTGGTTATCTACCACAAGATGAATCAATTTTTCGTAAACTTACCGTTGAAGATAACCTTAGGCTGGTGCTTGAAATGAGCAGTTTATCAAAGCAAGAACAGCAAAATAAAATTGATCAACTTTTAGATGACTTATCAATAAATCAAATTAGATTGAACAATGGTGCAAACTTATCTGGGGGAGAGAGGCGTAGGGTTGAAATTGCTAGGACGTTAGCTATGGATCCTGACTTTATTTTATTGGATGAACCTTTTGCTGGGGTTGATCCAATTGCAGTGGAAGATATCCAATCTATTGTTAGCTCACTTAAAGAAAAAAATATTGGTGTTCTAATTACGGATCACAACGTAAGGGAGACATTATCAATTACCGATAGATCATATCTTTTATTCGATGGAAAAATTCTTAAATCAGGCTCTTCAGAGTTTCTTGCCAATGATGCGGAAGCCAGAAGACTTTATCTTGGTGAAAGTTTTTCTTTGTAATGGCAGGGTTAAAACAAAAGCAATCACTGAGTCACTCTCTATCTCCTCAGCAAATTCTCCAGACACTAATTTTACAATTAAACTCAACGAGCCTAGAGCAAAAAGTTATAGATGAGCTTGAGAGCAACCCTTTACTTGATCAACCAGAATCAATTCATGAAAATGATGAAGAAGAATTAAAGGAAGACAAAGAAGTTGATTATGAGGATGACCCTGATGAATTTGAACCTCGAAACGTTTATAATAACCAAAGTGAAAATTTTGAAATCCCTATTGTACAGCAATTAGATTTTTTAGAGGATCTATCTCAACAATTAAATGAATTTGATCTTGAAGAAAAAGAGCAAAATATTGCCGAAGAGATTATTTGGAATTTGGATGAAAATGGATATTTAGCTATAGATACAATACTTATATCAGATCATCTTGGAATTTCTGAGGACGAGGTAGAAAGAATTTTATTCTTAGTTCAAAAGCTTAACCCTGCTGGAATTGCTGCGCGTAATTTACAAGAATGCTTAATTCTTCAGTTAAAAGGAGAAGGCTATAAAACCCACAAGAATATAATAAATAATTTATTTGATGAGTTTGTAAATCATAAATATGATAAAATATTAGAAGAATTAAAAATTGAGAAAGATGAATTAATAAAAGTTATTGAAGATATAAAAAAATTGAATCCTTATCCTGGAGAGGGTAAAATAAAACCGCAGAATGATACTGTGATTCCAGATTTAATTGTTTCTAATGAAAATAGTAAATGGAAGATTATTGTGAATCAATCTCCCATAACAGATTTATCAATAAATGAAAATTATGTTGAAATATTAAACCAGCAAAAAACTTCTAAGGATACTCAAAAGTTTCTCAAGCAAAAGCTAGACTCTGCTTCATGGTTAATCAAAGCAATTGAGCAGCGACAATTAACATTAACTTCAGTGATGAATGAAATAATTAAAAATCAACCAGACTTCTTTAATGGAGATATTTCTACATTAAAACCAATGAAATTAAAAGACATTGCTGATAAATTAGAGATGGATATTTCTACAATTAGTCGCTCTACGCGAAATAAATATGTCGATACTCCCTATGGAATTTTTGAGTTAAAATCTTTTTTCTCAAATAAGTTTGATACAGAAAGCGGTGAGCAGGTAAGCACAAACAAAATTAAAAATTTGCTGAAACAATTAATTAATAATGAAGTAAAAGATAAACCATTTACCGATACTGATTTGGCAGAACAATTAAAATTAAAAGGCTATCCGATAGCTCGAAGAACGGTTGCAAAATATAGAGAACAATTAAAATTTCCATCTGCACGCTTAAGGCGGCAGTTAATAAATTAGAAAGGAAAATCATGGCTTATAAACGAATTATAATTGGTGATCAAGAGATTAAAATCCCTAAACTTTCAATGGGCACATTTCCACTTGTAGGAATTTTTGTAGTTTTATGGCTTTTAACAGGAATATACGTTGTTGGTCCTGATGAAGTAGGTGTTGTCCAAACACTAGGGAAATATTCAAGGGCGGCTCAGTCAGGTCTTAATTATCATTTCCCCTATCCTATTGAAAAAGTCAGTACACCAAAAGTTACTGAAGTCAAAAGAATTGAAATTGGATTTAGAACTGTTGGTAAAAATCAATACCAAACAATCTCTAGAGAGAGCTTGATGTTAACAGGTGACGAGAATATTGTTGATGCTGAAATGATTGTTCAATACAGAATTAAGGATCCAGTTGCTTATACATTTAATTTTATCGAACCAGAATTAACTGTAAGGCAAGCATCTGAGGCATCTTTAAGAACAGTCGTCGGGCGTCATAATATTGATGAAGCGCTTACTTCTGGAAAATTTATGATTCAAGAAGAGGCAAAAGAACTAATTCAGAATATCTTAGATAAATATAATACAGGAATCTTAGTTGTTGCTGTTCAATTACAAGATGTTAGTCCTCCAGAACAAGTGATTTCAGCATTCAAAGATGTTGCTTCGGCAAAGGAAGATAAAAATAGAATGGTTAATCAAGCTGAAGGATACCGAAATGACGTCATACCAAAAGCTAGAGGAGAGGCGCAGGCCCAGATCAGAGAAGCCGAAGGTTATAAAGAAGCAAGAATTGCTAGAGCGGAAGGTGATGTTTCAAAATTCAATGCAGTTTTAAAAGAATACAGGAAATCAAAAGAAGTAACTGAAACTAGATTATTTCTAGAGACCGCTGAAGAGATTCTTTCAAATAGAGAAAAAATAATTGTACCTGATGGAAAAGAGGGGAGCAATTTAATTAACCTGCTCAACCTTAAAGCAAAAGAGGGGAAATAATCATGAAAAAACTATTAACTATTTTATTACCAATCCTAGCTGTAGCTGGTTTTAGTTCAATTTTTATTGTTGATGAAACTCAACAAGTTGTAATTCTTCAACTGGGTAAGCCGGTCAAAACAGTCACAAAGCCAGGGTTGAATGTAAAACTACCATTTCCTTTTCAAGAAAAAATCACATTTGATGATAGATTATTAGAATACGATTCTCCACCTGAAGAAATCCTAAGTAAAGATAAGAAAAGTTTAATTGTTGATAATTATGTACGATGGAAAATTGTTGATCCATTACAATTTCTAAAAACAGTTCAAGCTATTCCAACCGCAAAAAGCCGTATGGATGACATAGTTTACTCGGAATTAAGAAGAGAGCTTGGTACGCATGATATGGTTGAGATTATTACAGAAAATAGAGAAGAAATAATGGATATAGTGACTCGACAAAGCAATTCAGCTACCCTAGCTTATGGAATTTCTGTCGTAGATGTAAGAATACGTCGCGTTGATTTACCTGCTGAAAATGAAGAGTCTATCTATGCTCGAATGGAAGCTGAAAGAAAAAGACAGGCAAATAAATTTAGATCAGAAGGAGAAGAAGAAGCGCAGAAAATACGAGCGGCTACGGATAGAGATAAAACAATCATTCTAGCTGATGCTTACAAGGAAGCTGAAAAAATAAGAGGCGAAGGCGATGCAAGGGCTGTGCAGATATATGCTAGATCCTATTCTGCGGATCCTAAATTTTATGAATTTGTTCGCACTTTAGACACCTATAAGCAAGTTGTTGATGATAAGACTACCTTAGTTCTTCCATCAGGGTCAAAGCTATTTAAGCTTCTAATGGATGGAAAATAATTCTAAAAAATGAAAAAAGATTTCATCCATGTGACGGATTTTGATAAAAAAGAAATTTATGATTTTTTAGATTTTGCTGTTGAATTAAAAAAACGCGTTAAACAAAGTAACGACTATAAACCTTTTTCAGGTAAATCTCTTGCGATGATTTTTGCTAAACCATCTGCAAGGACTCGCGTATCTTTTGAAACTGGTTTTTTTCGATTAGGTGGGCACGCGCTTTATTTAGGTCCTAATGATATTGGTATTGGAAAAAGAGAAGCTGTTAAAGATATTGCAAGAGTTTTAAGTAGGTACAATGATATGATCATGGCACGACTCTTTGATCATAAACATATGCTTGAGCTTGCCCAAAATTCATCTGTACCTGTGATAAATGGATTGACTGATTATAACCACCCATGCCAAATAATGGCGGATATTCTAACAGTCTATGAGCATCTAAACAATCTTGATAATATTAAAATTGTTTATGTTGGAGATGGAAATAATATAGTGCACTCCTGGTTAAGGCTTGCATCAGTGATACCTATACATTTTACATGTTTATGCCCTGAAGGTTATGAGCCTGATCAAGAAACTATTAATCTTGCCAAGGAATCATCATCTTCAACTATTGAAATAACTAATGATACAATCAATGGTGCTCATGGAGCCGACATAATTTATACAGATGTATGGGCTTCAATGGGGCAAAAAGATCAAGCTGAATCCAGAACTAAGATCTTCAAAAATTTTCAAGTCAATTCAAAGATGATGGATTCAACAAAAAAAGATACACTATTTATGCATTGTTTGCCCGCAGAGAGAGGAAATGAAGTAACAGATGAAGTTATGGAGTCTTCAAACTCTATCGTTTTTGATCAAGCTGAGAATAGAATGCATGCTCAAAATGCAATAATGGTAAAAATTTTAGATAAATCGTAGAAAAATAAATGAATGAACACAGTTTAAAATCCGTTGCAAAAAATGTTCTTGTTGGAGAAGGTGAGCAATTGATCAATGCCGCTGACAGAATTTCAGATAGAATGGAAATTGCCTGCGATATCATTACTAACCATAATGGCAAGATAGTTTTAAGTGGAATGGGAAAATCAGGGCTTATCGCTCAAAAAATTGCCGCAACGTTATGCAGCATTGGTAATGAAGCTGTTTTTCTTCATCCTGCTGAGGCGGTACATGGAGATCTCGGTATTTATGCACCTGGTGATCCAACCATCCTTATTTCAAAGAGTGGCGCTACAGATGAAATTGTTAGGCTGATTCCTATATTAAAAGAATTTAATTCACCTCTGATTGGCATTTTAGGGAATATGAATTCAATTTTATCTAATGAAATGGATTTAGTTTTAGATGCATCAGTTTCCAAGGAGGTTGATCCATTAGGGATCGTCCCAACATCTAGCACTACACTAACGCTAGCTATAGGTGATGCGCTAACTGCTGTTTTAATGGCAAATAAAAATTTTAAGCGAGAAGATTTTGCTAAGTTACATCCAGCGGGTGATCTTGGCAGACGTTTAAAACTAAAAGTGAAAGATATTATGCAGCCAATTGATAAGGTTGCGACTGTAGATAGTAATTATGATTTACGTAATACTGTTATTAAAATGACTGAGAAGCCTCAAGGCGCTGCTCTTGTTTTAAATAATGAAAAAATTCTTATGGGGATTATAACTGAAGGCGATTTAAGAAGATCTTTAGCAAATGAAATTGATATCGATAATTGTAAAGCAAACGAAGTTATGTCAGCTAATCCAATTACAATTAAGGTTGACTCTTCACTATCTGAGGTCATTTCCTTAATGGAAAATAGAGAATCACAAATATCTGTACTACCTGTCGTTGATCAATCAAATATTTGTCTTGGTCTCATAAGGATACATGATATCTACCAGACACAATTACTTTAGATTATTTATAGGATTCCCATCTTACTTCAAATGTTCTATAGGATGTTTCTTCTTTATCGCTATCGATAGGTATCACTAATTGAAATTCTGTAGTAGAGCCAGGGTTTAAAGAGGTTTTAGCTTTAATTCCAGTATAATATTTAGTGTTTTGACCTGAAACAAAAACAGAATCTTGATATAGAAGCTGTGTCGTTGGTGACCATAGATTCGCAATTACCCTAACAAAATCAGCTCGTTTTGTACCTACATTTTTAACAGTTCCTACTATTTCCTCACGATCCGGATAAATATTTACAAATGGCTCGTTAATCAATTCAACTTTAGCAGCTGGCGGTAGATCCTCACTAATATCAATAATTTTATCTTTCTCAATGGCAAGCTGCCCAATGCTTGTTTGAACGATTATTCCAAGATCATCTTCTTCAATAATTTCACCATTGACTACAGTTCCATTTTGTAGCTCAATTCTATGTTTAAGCTGAGGTATCTTAATTAGATTGAGAAGCTCTTCATCAATATTTGGCATTGCGCCTTTTCCTTCTTCATAGACTGAAATTATTTTTTTCAAATCATCGATTTGCAATTTAAGAAAATCAATGCTTGACCTTATTTCAAAAAATGATTCTCCCGAATCAAGTTTTTCAACTACTCTTATTTTAGGATCTCTAACTTGTGGAAGTGGCTTTTCCAAATTTAAAGAATCAACCTCTTCTATGTTATTAGCTTTGTCTACTGTATCAATAGTAGCTGAAATTTCAATAGTTGGTTGATTTAATGTATCTATTAGTGTGGAATCAAGGGAAAAATCTAACGAATCATTTCCCCCAACTATTTCAGTATTCACCTGTTGTGAAAAAATGACCCCAAATAGTAAAAAATAGGATAGTAGTTTAGTCATTTGATGTAGCTGCTTGCTTATGAGCTTCAAAGGTTCTTCGGTGTATTTCTTGCTCAAATTCAGTATATGCTCCAAGGTTTGTTATGGTTTGAATAACTGCAACATGCAACTTATACTGATTATAGTCTGATAAAATTGGCATTAAAGAGGGTATTACCGATTGATCACTAATATCAGCCAATTTTTCTATAGCTTTAATTCTTATTTCTAATGGATAGCTATCATTTTTAGCTATTTCAATTACAGCTTTTCTTATTTCTGGGTCATCAAATTCACCAAGAGCCTCTAAAAGAGTATTTAAAATATTATAGTATTGATCTTTTCCGGTTCGATAAGTTTGCAGTAGGGCTAATACCAAATTTTCTTCTTTGACACCTTTCATTGTGCTAAGAGCAAAATCCCTAACTTCGAGATTTGTTTCTGGATCACCTAATAGTTCTGCAAAAGCACCTGCTACTTGCGTAGGATCTTTTTTGCCTAAGATTTCTAGTGCTCTATTTCGAATTCCTAAATTAACAAAAGGATCTCTAGAAATTTGTGTTAAAATTGGTACAACTTCATCAGTCCCCAATGCCCCTAATGTTTCTGTTAAAAGTTTCTCAGTACGGTTAAAATTGCTCCTACTTACCGCATAAAGATCTAAAAGGGCCATTACTTGATCTTTGGTACGTACTTTATTCAGATTTTTTACCAATGAAAGCTCAAGTTCATTTGTTTTTTCTTCAACTTTATTCATGGCGCTAATCATTGCATCAGCAGCTCTTGGGTCATCTCTAAACTGTGCCAATAACTCAATTGAACCTATCATGAATGTTACATCTAACGCTGCTGCTTCCCCTACTGCTTCTGATAACGCATTTAAGGCAGTGGGGTGCTGCGTTTCAGCTAATGCTACTCCTGCAGCCATTCTAACATCATAAGGTTGATTAGTGTCATTATATATTGCAATCATTTCTTCAAGGGCTTGTAATTTGCCTTCACTAAATGCAGTACTCAAATTTTCTATTAATTCATAAGAAATATCATCGTTTGATTTTCTTTCCGGGAGAAATCTTTTTATGGTAGAGCAACCTTCAAATAAAATTAAGGTAGATACTAGAGAGATAATTAGCTTAGCTTTTTTCATTATTATTCCAATAGTGTAATTTTAAATCCTTTCCATCAAATTTTGCATAGGTGAAAAAACTTAACCAGTCACCTAGTATTATAAGCTTCCCTTTTTTCATTTGCAATTCTTTTGCTTGATGATAATGTCCAGAAATAAAATAATCATATCCATCATCAATAAATGGTTTTGCTTGAATTTCCATCTCATTTAAGATTCGTTGATTGTATTCATCACTATGTATGTAATGCTTACCTTTCTTAGATACCCAGCTTGCAAAGGAATACCCTATTCTAGGGTGGAGTGATCTGTAAAACCAAATAAATAAACGTGATCTAATAATCCTTTTTAATAGCCTATAGCCTCTATCCCATGATAGAAACCCGTCACCATGTGTGATATAAAATGTTTTATTTCCAATATTCATTTTTACATCATTGCTATATACTTTATCAAATAAAGTATCGTTAATGAAATCCATTACCCAGTAATCATGATTACCAAGAACGTAATGCACCCTCACTCCCGACTCTCTTAGTTTTAATATTTGATAGTAAAAAGGAACATAAACTTTTGGTATCACATCTTTATACTCAAAGTAAAAATCAAATAGGTCTCCATTAATTATTAGAGTACCTCCTGTTTGTCTGACATGATCGAGAAAATTAAATAAGATCTCTTCTCTATTTACCTCGGAGTCTGTTCTTTTTAACATCAAATGAATGTCGGATATAAAATATACTGGCAAATCCATATGTGTAAACTAATATTTTCATTGGAGGACAGTCAATCATCAAAGAATAATAATATTTTGTAAATTATTTGCAATATTTCAGCATATCCGCGAATTTAGGGAACTAAAAAACTTGGTTTGACTTTACTATTAATATGAAAAAATTTACTATTACAATCCTTCTTGCTACGAGCTGTTTTTTATTTGGCCAATCATTTGGACAGAATAAAGTACAGTATAGAGAATTTGATTGGGATTTTATTTCATCTCCAAATTTTGATGTTTATTATTATGGAGATCAAATTGAACTTGCTACTTTTACGATGGAAGCGGCTAATGAGGCCTATGAACAAATAGGAAAACATTTACGATGGAATTTAAAAAAACGGGTTCCAATCATCGTCTATCATTCTCATAATGAGTTTCAGCAGAACAATGCTGTTGGTGTATATATGTCCGAAGGAATTGGTGGTGTAACAGAGCTATTCAAGAACCGCGTTGTAATTCCTTTTGAAGGAGATTACAAAGCATTTCGTCATGTAATTCATCATGAGCTAGTTCATGCTATGATAAATGATCTTATTTATGGCGGTAGAATGCAAAATGTTGCTAGCGGACAAGTAACATGGAGCATGCCATTATGGGCAAATGAAGGCTTAGCTGAGTATCTTTCTTCTAATTGGGATACCGAAGCAGATATGGTTATTCGTGATCTAGCTATAAACGAGCGCATTCCAACGGTAAAAGAACTAGAATATTATTTAGCTTATAAGGGAGGGCAATCGGTCTGGAGATTCATTGCAAAAAAATACGGAAGAGAAAAAATTGGAGAAGTTTTTCAATCTATGAAAAGATTGCGCAGTGCTGAAAAAGGATTTAAAAGCGCTATTGGTATGGATTATGAGGAATTAACTGAACAATGGCATAAGTATATAAAAAAAGAATTTTATCCTGATGTTGCTGGTAGAGATGAGGTCAAAGATATTGCAAAAAAACTCACTGACCATAAAAAAGAAAAAAATGTATACAATATTTCACCATCGATTTCTCCAGATGGTGGGCAAATCGCATACCTGACAAACAATATGAGTTATTTTGATATTGATTTGATGGATGCTCTTACTGGAAAGAAAATCAAGAAGTTAATTAAGGGTAGTAGATCGCTAGATTTTGAAGAATTAAAATTTTTACAACCTGGGATTAGTTGGTCACCCGATAGCAAGCGAATTGTGTTTGCTGCGAAGTCTGGATCTAGGGATGCTTTGTATTTAGTTGATGTTGCTTCTGGTGATAAAGAAAAAATACCTTTTGATCTAGATGGGGTTTTTAGTGCCGCTTGGAGTCCATCAGGAAAGAAGCTTGCTTTTGTAGGCTACGAAAATGGTGCAAGTGATATTTATGTATATGATCTCCAAACAAAAAAACATTTCAATCTAACAAATGATATATATTCTGATTCAGAGCCCAGCTGGAGCCCAGATGGAAGCCTCCTTTCTTTTGTGTCTGATCGAGGTAAAAGTATTAAGCGCAGTAATACAAATTCAAAAGATATGCTATCATTAGATTATGAAAATAAAAATATTTATTTGATTGACATTAATACTAAAAAGATTGATCAAATAACAGACTCTCGATTCGATGAAAATTACCCTGTTTTTTCAAATACTGATGATGTGCTATTCTATACTGCCGACTCTTCAGGAACTTGGAATTTATTTCGCTATGATCTCGTTAATAAAAAATCGACAGTTATTACAAATCTTTTGACGGGTATCTTTCAATTAAGCTTAAATAAATATGATGACACTATGGTTTTTTCAGGATACTCTAGTAGAGGATGGGATGTTTACAGAATGAACAACCCCCTTGATCTAGAAAAAGTTGATATCCAGCCAACCAATTATTATAAAAATAAAGATATTGACAAAGAAGAAGAACTCGTTGATTTAAGGAAAGATAAATGGAGGGGTAGCGAATCTGATCAATCAGATTATTCTAGATATATCTTTGCTTTGGAGTACGAAACGTACAATAACCAAAATGAGCAATCTCAAGATGTGCAAGCTACAAAATCCTCTTTATCTAAAACAGAAAATGGCGATTATATCCCACAGCCATATAAAACTCAGTTTAGTTTAGATATTGCGCAAGGTCAATATGGATATAATAATGTTTTTGGCCATCAGGGATTATTAATTTTTTATTTTAGCGACCTTATGGGAGATCATCAAATCTCTCTTGCGCTAGAATCGCAGATTTCTCTTTCAAATAGTGATTATTATTTGAATTATGCTTATTTAAAAAATAGAACCAATTATTATTTTACTTTGTTTCATCAGGCTGATTTCTTTTTAACAGGAGGATATTATAATCAATATGGTTACCCAGTTGATCTTACTGCAAGAATGAGGCATTATGGTATCGCTGGAACTGCATCCAGACCTCTAAACAAATTTAACCGATTAGATTTTGGTGTCATAATGCACAATTTGGATTACAAACTTTTTGCTATCGATCCTTATGAAACTAGCAATACTGTGGTAAATAGCGATGGCTTTATTGCTCTCAACCCTACTCTAAGTTATGTTTTTGATAATTCTGTTTTTGGTTTTCTTGGTCCGATTGATGGTTTCCGACAGAATACTACGCTTGAAGTAAGCCCGGCAATGGGAAAGAAGGGCATATCTTTTCAAAAACTAAAAATTGATTTACGTAAGTACTTTATGGTAAACAGGAATTATTCTTTCGCTAGCCGACTATTTTATGGAAATAGTACTGGAAAAAATCCACAAAAATACTTTCTGGGAGGTATGCAAAATTGGCTTTTTGGTACAGGAACTACTGATGGAGTAGATGATGGATTAACTCAAGAATGGCGCTGGAGGAATGTAATTTTAGATAGCCGAAATGAGTCTTTGCTGCAAGATATCTATTTTTCTGAATTTGCTTACCCATTACGCGGTGCACGTTTTTCGGAGAGGGTTGGGAAAAATGTTATTTTAACTAATTTAGAATTCAGATTCCCTTTAATTCAATATTTACAGATAGGTTTTCCATTTCCATTGACAATAGGAAATATTTTAGGACACGTATTTATGGATGTTGGAGCAGCTTGGGATGATTCTCGTGAATTTACAAATTATGCGCTTCTTCAATCAAAGTATGGAAACAATTTATCAAATGATTTTTCACCATGGGTGCGTTCGGTAGGGTATGGAATAAAACTTCCCATCTTTTTGCCATGGAGAATTGAGGCGGCATATGATTGGACTGAGTCAGGCCTGTCAAAGCCTCAATGGTATGTTTCTTTAGGATATGATTGGTAGTTTTTTTTGTTTATTTCTCACTACCTTCCTTTTAAATAAATAAATTCACTCACAATAAATATGGCCAGAAATAAATCTAGAACCGTATATCTATGCTCTTCCTGTGGACAGGACTTCCCAAAATGGAATGGACAGTGCCCTTCTTGTAAAGAATGGGGAACATTAAGTGAATATAAAGTTTCAAAAAATCAGAAAACCAGTTTAAATGGTAAGAAAAAAGATACTCAATCTCTTGAAGATATTTTACATAAGAAAGAAGAGTACAGAACCTCGGTTGGTATAAAAGAAGTTGACCGTGTTTTAGGTGGAGGAGTGTTAAGCGGTTCAATGATTTTATTGGGAGGTAGTCCAGGAATAGGAAAATCAACTCTTGCGCTACAGATATTATCTCCTTTTGATCAAAATGTTCTCTATGCTTCTGCAGAGGAAAGCGAAGAGCAAATAGCATTAAGAGCTAAACGCCTTGAAGTTCTCGCTTCAAATATACATTTATGTTCTGAAAATCGAATAGATGAAATATTGAATCATGTGACTTTATTGAAACCAAAGTTATTAATCATTGATTCTATTCAAACTATCTTTAGCGAAAATATAGATTCTCTTCCTGGGTCAGTTTCGCAAATAAGAGAATGTGGTCAAAAATTGCTACAATTAGCCAAGGATGAAAAAATTACAATTCTTGTCATAGGCCATGTAACAAAAGAGGGTATTATTGCTGGTCCAAAGATGCTTGAACACATGGTTGATACAGTTTTATATCTTGAAGGTGATGAACGCCATGATCATAGAATATTACGTTCAGTAAAAAATCGATTTGGCACAACCAATGAAGTTGGAATATTTCAAATGACAACTAATGGTTTAGATGAAGTTAAGAACCCCTCAGAATTGTTTTTAGCTGAACGAAGAATTGATATTACAGGGTCCACTATATTCCCTTCCCTTGAGGGAACGCGTCCTATTTTAGTTGAAATTCAATCTCTTGTGTCAGTAGCAAATTTCAATGCTCCTCAGCGCAATGTTAATGGATTTGATTTTAAGAGACTTTCCATGCTTTTAGCCGTCCTTGAAAAGAGAATGGGTTATAAGATGGGGATGAAGGATGTTTTTGTAAATCTCGTTGGTGGATTAAAAATCAATGATCCAGCAGCTGACCTATCTGTGATCTCAGCGCTTGCATCAAGTGAAAAAGATCAATTGATTAATGATTCGGTTATTTTGATTGGAGAAGTTGGTCTTGGAGGAGAAATAAGATCAGTTACAAAATTAGAAGACAGGCTAAAGGAATCAATAGCGCTTGGATTTACTGAGGTTGTTGCCCCTAAAGCAAGTATTGATAGGTTAAAAGAAAAACCTAAAGGAATTAAGTTGCACCCGGTATCACACGTTGTTGAAGCATTTAGAATTATTTTTAAATGAATTTTTCTTTAATATCATCAGATATTAATAATTCTGCTAGACTTGGAAAGATTAGCACTGATCATAGTACTTTCGAAACCCCTGTATTTATGCCAATTGGAACTTCCGGCGCAATTAAAACAATCGACCCTGATTTTTTACATGATTTAGAAATTAGTATTATACTTGGCAATACATATCATCTGTATTTAAGACCTGGTCATGAAATTATTCATTCAGCCAAAGGTCTCCACTCATTTATGAACTGGAATAAAAGCATTTTGACTGATAGTGGAGGTTATCAAATTTTTTCTTTAGCTAAGCTTAATAGCATCTCAGATGAGGGGGTAGAATTTCAATCGCACATAGATGGAAGTTCCCATTTTCTTTCACCAGAACTTTCAATGGATATCCAGAGGCATCTTGGATCAGATATTATCATGGCATTTGATGAATGCCCCGCCGCAAATGTTGACAAATCAATAATCTCTAAATCAGTAGATCGTACATTTAAATGGACTGAAAAATGCTATAAATATCTTAAAGAGAATGATCCGATATATTCTTGGAATCAAACCTTATTTCCAATTATCCAGGGTGGAACTTTTAAAAGTGAACGAAGAAAAAGTGCTGAGTTGCTTATTCCATTTGCAGATTGTGGAGTTGCAATTGGCGGGCTAGCAGTTGGGGAAGATAAATCATTAATGTTTGATACTATTGCCCTATTAGATGAATTATTACCAAAAGATCAACCAAGATATCTTATGGGAGTCGGTCGCCCTACCGATTTAATTAAAGCCATTCAACTTGGAGTGGACATGTTTGATTGTGTTTTGCCAACAAGAAATGCAAGAAATGGTCAATTATTTACTAGCAATGGAATAATTAATATTGAAAATAGTAAATATAAAAATTCATTTGATTCCCTTGATGAGAATTGTAATTGCTATACCTGTTTGAATTTTTCGAGATCATATTTAAGACATTTATTTAATATTAAAGAAGTCTTGGGGTTACGTTTAGCCACTATTCATAACTTAACTTATTATAATAATTTAATGGCAACTGTA
>JAYZHS010000102.1:0-3256 GCA_036166315.1 Fidelibacterota bacterium | reverse complement strand
AATAACCTTAATTAATTTTATTAAAATAAGCTTAGAAATATATTTTTGAGGAGTACGCCCGAGCCAAGGCCGGGTCTTTATAAACACGTATATCAATAATTAAGACAGATATTACAAAATTTTATTTAAAAATGCCAAATTTATCAAAAACTGCTTTTGCAAGGTAATGACTGCCCATAATTATGCCTGGATTATGACTACTTTTAACACGATCGATAAGTATATCAAATGAATTTTCAAGCGGATCTACCATTTGAATATTCATATGATTAGAATTTTTCTTAAAATACTTGAAAAGCTGATTCGCGCTCATCAGATCTAATTGTTTCGATCCTGTTATAATTAAAGATTTATATTGATCGATTAATGCATTTGAAATTAATTCAATATCTTTATCTCCTTTAATTGAAATAACTATATGAGGCAGGCTATTGTAAATAGAAACTATAGATTCAATGGTCACATTAATCCCTTTAGCATTATGCGCCACATCGTAATAGATTGGTAAATTATTTGAAATTTTTTGTAAGCGCCCTTTCCATTTTGTTTGATTTAAACCATCCTGAATAGTCTGTTTATTAATTTTGCTATCAAATGTTTTTGCGATTGCGATTGCGGTCGTTGAATTTTGAGATTGATGGTAGCCTATCAGCGGTGAATTAAATTTACCCCATTTAGATTTAAACTCTGTCCCTGAACTGGTAAGATTTATATCGCTAATATTACCAATATCGATTACAGATGAATTCATTTTTTCAGCAATATTATGTATACAGCTATACACTTCTTGGTCCTGATTTGAAAGAACAAGTGGGGTATTCCTCTTAATTATTCCAGATTTTTCTTTTGCGATTTTTAATATATCATTTCCTAATATGTGTTGATGGTCAAGTGAAATTGGAGTGATTGCTGTAATCTGCGGTGAAATAACATTAGTAGAATCCAATCTCCCTCCTAAGCCCACCTCAATGATTGCAATATCTACTTTTTTTTGGTAAAAATAATTTAGTGCCATAACAGTTGTTGTTTCAAAAAAAGTAGATTGAATACGATCAATTTCATCATGATATTTATCTAAAAATAATATGATTTCATCATCAGATATTAATTGCTCATTGATTGTGATTCTTTCATTGAATTTAATCAAATGTGGCGATGTATATAGACCCACTCTGTATCCAGCTGATCTTAATATGGATGCAAGCATAGATGATGTAGACCCTTTCCCGTTCGTACCTGCAATATGAATTGTCCTTAGCTGATGATGGGGGTTACCGCATGACATTAGAAGATCTAATGTGTGATCTAACCCTTCTTTAATTCCCAATCTTTTAAGATTATAGAGATAGGCTAGTTTATTTTTTATTTGTTTTGTTGTATTAATAATTAGAAATGTAAATGAAAATAAATTAAATCTGGAATTTAATTTTCAGCTAAATACTGCTCGCGTGAATATCTAAATTTTACAATCGCTTTGTATACGCAATTTGCTATAACCTGCCTATATTTTGCATTTCTAAGGTTTTTCTCTTCGTTTCTATTCGTTAAATAACCCGCCTCAATTAAAATATTTGGCATGCTTGCCCCTATCAAAACATGGAATCCTGCTTGCTTAACGCCTCTATTCTTTGATTTAAGTTTTTTAGCCATTTCCTCTTGAATCATAGCTGCCAACTCTTCGCTTTCTCTCATAAATACACTTTGAGCCATAGTTGCCATAATTAAATTTTCCCCGGATAGGTCTTTGTATCTGTTGTTTGACCTATCTTCATATTTAATTACCTCATTTTCCCTTGAAGCAACTTCAATCGCATCCTCTGTTTTTCCTGGGCGTAGTAAATAGGTTTCAAACCCATAAACTGATTTATTTGGACTTCCATTCAAATGAATACTCAAAAACATTTTTCCATTTGATTCATTAGCAATTTTTGTTCGTTTCCATAGCGGTATAAAGGTATCTTCCTCACGAGTATAGATAACTTTTAGTTTGGTATTTTTTTCTAAAAGAAGGCCAATCCGTTTAGCAATATCAAGGGCGATATCTTTTTCTTTTGTCCCCCTGGGGCCCATTGTGCCAGGATCTTTACCGCCATGGCCAGCATCCAAAACAATCGTATCAAGCTTCCATCGATCTTTTACCTCTTTAATGCGTGCAACGCTATTATCCATGGGTGTCCTAAGCGAAACAACAATCTCACTGGGGTCTTTTCCTTGATAGAGTTCATGGCTGTCCACTTTTGTCTTTATTTGTAGGGCAATCTGGGCGGTATTTTGCAATTGGTCAGCTGCAATTTTTTTAACGACACCACGTATATCGCTTCTTCGAATTTCAGTAGTATCAACTAATGCATTGGCAATAGTAATGTAAAACCACCCATTCTCATGAAAAAACGAGCTTATATTGCCTTCAGGAAAACTTGAACGAGTTTTAATCCTCAGTATTGTTCCATTCGCTTTTTCATTGATTTCAATTCCCGTTATATTGAATTCTTTAATATCAATATCCAATACCATTCTCCTGGAATCATAGCCAATTCCAGGCATTGTTGTTTCGCGAATTAAATTAAAAAGTGCTTCTGCTTGAACATAAATATCATCATCATTCCAAATTGCATATGATGGCATCTGATAAACGCGCTCATCAACTAAAATATAACTGCTGTTTCCAGATATTTTTAATCTGTTATTACCAATATATAGAACCATTTTTAATCGATCTGCATTTACAAATGGTTGCCTTGTTGATAGAACCCTTGATACATCTTTAGCAGAAACATATACCCCTCTTAGGTCGTCTAATGTTCTTATTTGATCTGTTGAATTATTTGTACGGTTAACTACACGCACCGTTGATGATCTAGCTTCAGGTATAATTAAGCTAATCAGTAAAAGGAAATATGATAATTTTCGTGGAAAGAGCATATAATAAATTTTTTCAGTATATAAAATGTGGTGAAAGATAGAGAGAAAAAAAAGAGAAATCTAAATAAAATAAAAACGCTCCACATTTTTCAACATGGAGCGTCTTCTTTTTTTATTTGGTATTAACTAATTCTTGTTATACCAAAATACAATGATCATTAGTGCAAGTAGCCCAGCAAATCCAGCATCGCCAAACTTGCTCATCAATTCACCCATCGCAGCAACTACACCAAAATAATCATCAAAGAGAATGCCAACAACAATGCCAAGCATCACTAGCCCTGTTAGAAGGGAAGTTACATCCTCGACGAATGATGTTACGGTATCAAAGGCC
>JAYZHS010000101.1:0-5529 GCA_036166315.1 Fidelibacterota bacterium | reverse complement strand
TATGCCTTTGTAATTAAAGAGGATTATAGAAAAAATGGATACGCAAAAATGCTAAAGAAAGTTTTTTTGAGTAAAGCTTATAAAATAAAAAATATTGAATACGTTACAGGACATGTAGCTAAAGGGATTTCCTCAAATTTTAATGGAAATATTGAAATTGTTAATGAGATAAAAAATTGGCAAGGAACGGGTATACAATTCGAATACTACAGACGAATTTTAGATTAGCTTTTTTTACTTTTTAGTGATCTTTCTTTTGTAGCTAGACTTACGATTACTAACGAGATTACAGAAAGAGAAATTGCCGGAAGAACCTCATCCATGGTTCCATAAATTCTACCAGGAACTATATTTTGGATAAATGTTGATTCCTTCCATAAAAGAGTAGTTAAGGTACCAGTTAATATTGAAGCTATTGCCCCTTCCTTTGTTGCACCCTTCCAAAAAAGAGCTGCAACCAAACTTGGTGTGATAGCTGCTCCATATATCGTATAAGCATAAAGAGCTCTTTCAAAAAACCCTGATGACTTGGCAAAGCCTAAAGAAACAATATAGGCTATAATACCTAATATGATCACTAATACCCTGCTAAGAAAAACAATCTTTTTCTGATTAGCATTTTTATTAAAGTAATTGAGATATATATCCCTCATTAGCGTTGTGGTTGGAACCAGTAAATAACTGTCAGCAGTTGAAATGATGATGCCAATTATAGTGGTCATCATGATCGCTCCTATAAGAGGAGGTAAAAACTTATGAGAGGCATAAATTAAAACATACTTCCCTACCTCTGCATCTGGAATCATACTGGAGGCAATCCAAGCGGCAATAATAATCATTAATTCTGCAATGGCAATAGCGATTATTAAGGTTTTAGTAGCAGATTTGGCGCCTTTGGCATCTTTACTAGCAAAAAATCTTTGATACATATTTGCATCTCCCATAATTAACAAAAACGATGGAAGGCAAAAATTAATTATATCCATTGTAGAGTAGACTCCCCAAAAATTCATGTGACTGTCTTTATTCATCTCAGCAAAGGAAATTGCCATTCCCTCAAAACCTCCAGCTTTAACAAAAAAGATTGGAATAGCTATGATAAAAGACACAACAATGATGATGCCATTTGCTACATCGGTATAAGCGACACTTACAAGTCCGGCAAGCATAGTGTACAGAATTATAAAAACTGCAGCGATAATTGTACCGGTTTCAATTGAGATTAGTGGTTGACCGTTACTATCTAGGAAAACATCTTTTAATACAGTGTGCATGACCGCTCCACCAGCATTATACTGGTAGCTGACAATTACCATGTATGCAATTACAAGAGCTATAACTGAAAGCGTCCTAGCTGCTGAACCAAACCTGTCACCTAAAATTTCAGGAACAGTAAATTTTTCATATGCCCTGACCTTACCGGCAATTTGAGTTAAAACAATTACCCCTAAAACACCTCCAAGCGGAAGCATTAAAGCAGCTAAACCTGTTTCGTATGTCTTACCAGCATTACCAAGAATTGAGCCAGTTCCCATCCATGTTGCTAGCATAGTGCCTACTAAAATCCATGGGGTTCATGTCCTACCTGCTACAGCAAAATCAGACTGGGTTTTAATTTTTCTAGCTTTATATAAGCCTAACCCAACTAAGGTAAATAGGTAAATTATGATTATTGATATGTATATCATTGACAGTAGAAAGTTAGCAATTAAAAGTATTTAAAGTTAATTTTAATTCTAACATTATTATTAATAAGTTGTTAATAATCAATATTGATTAAATCATCCAATTCAAATAAAGTACAAAATTGGTTTTTATGAAACTTGAACTACACTGGAAAATAATTATAGGTCTTGTCTTAGGGCTCCTTTTTGGTATGCTTGCCGCAACACAGGGCTGGGGAGTCTTTGTTTCAAATTGGATTTCTCCATTCGGTAAAATATTTATTAACCTACTTAAGCTTATTGCTGTTCCCCTTGTCCTCTCATCATTAATAACTGGAGTAGCATCACTTTCTGATTTAAAAAAATTATCTAGAATAGGTGGTAGAACTATTTCAATATACATTGCAACAACAGCCGTTGCGGTTACAATTGGACTTCTTTCAGTAAACATGCTTCAACCTGGCTCAACTGTTCCTGAAGATATGAAATCAAAATTACAAGACACCTACCAATCCTCAGTTTCTGGAAGAGTTGAAGCTGCAGAGGAGGTAAAAGATAGAAGCGCCTTACAGCCAATTGTCGATATGGTTCCTAGCAATTTTTTTAGCTCTGCTTCAAATAATAGAAACATGCTTCAAGTTGTGTTTGTTGCAATAATTATTGGAATAGCTCTAATTCAAATAAATAAAAATAAAGCAAAGCCAGTGCTTGATTTTTTTGAAGGGATCAATGAGCTTGTTATTAAACTTGTTGATAATATAATGCTCATGGCTCCATACGGTGTATTTGCTTTAATCGCTGATACAATAACTTCAATAGCTGGAAATAACATTAATAATGTTTTAGAACTTTTAGGTGCGCTAGGTTTTTATATGTTTGCAGTTATAATAGGTCTTTTGTTGCAAACATTAATTACCTATACCATCGTTTTAAAATTATTTTCAAAGATGCCATTAAAAAAATTCTATCAAGGTTTGGCTCCCGCTCAACTTCTAGCCTTTTCAACTAGCTCTAGTGGAGCAACGCTTCCTGTAACCATGGAAAGGTGTGAAGAAAAATTAGGAGTTTCTGAAGAAGTTTCATCCTTTGTTTTGCCATTAGG
This sequence comes from Fidelibacterota bacterium, assembly GCA_036166315.1. Taxonomy (GTDB): domain Bacteria; phylum Fidelibacterota; class Marinisomatia; order Marinisomatales; family TCS55; genus TMED108. Next base: position 2,763 of record JAYZHS010000101.1, on the reverse strand, counting down.
GGCTACGATCAATATGGATGGAACAGCATTGTATCAAGCTGTTGCTGCTGTATTTATAGCGCAAACATTAGGAATGGATCTTACACTTGGGGCTCAACTAACTATTGTGCTAACAGCAGTTCTAGCATCGATTGGAACAGCAGCTGTTCCAGGGGCAGGTGTAATAATGCTAGTAATCATTCTTGAAGCAATTTCTGTACCTAGTGCAGGTATAGCATTAATCCTAGGGGTAGATAGAATATTAGATATGCTAAGAACAGTAACCAATGTAACAGGTGACGCAAGCGTAGCTGTTGCAGTAGCTTCCTCTGAGGGTGAGCTGAAAGATTAATGAATCAATTCATTTTGAATTAATTCATCACAATATTAAACTTTATCAGTTATTATAAATTTTTGCTATAGTCTTTGAATTTCAGGATCTTCAACTTTTATCCTAGAGTCAAACTTCTGAATCTAAAAAACAGGCCTTTCTCATTTATTGAGATAAAGGAAGTTTGCTAGTGCCAGAGAGCTCTACCGTGTTTATACGGATCCTTGAAATCGATTCTATAGTAAAATAAAAAACCCCGAATTTTCGGGGTTTTTTATTTTTTCAGCATAAGTTCAATTTGATCAATTCTTTCTACTGACCCTCTTATTTTTAGGTATATATGGTCATTTTTATAATCTCTTTCAATTATATCGACATTCTGTTGAGAAAATGCAATTTCTTTAGGTTTTTCATAAGGGAGTTTTAGTTCGATAGTCCTGTAATCTTTATCCATTTGATCAATAATTGAATTTTTTAATGAATCGATTCTGAGCTTATCTAAGGCTGAAATATATATGCCATCGGGAAAGGCGTTCTTTAAAAAACTAAATTTAGATTTAGATTTAATCAAATCAATTTTATTTAAAACTACCAAGAACTGTTTATTTGCACCAATATCCTTTAGTACTTGAGTTATTGTTTCATAGTGGTCTATTATGTAATCACTTGATGAATCGAGCACAATTAAAATTAGATTTGATTCAACAATCTCTTTTAATGTACTTCTGAAACTTGCTACTAAATGATGGGGTAATTTTCTAACAAATCCTATTGTATCACTTAGAAGAATAGTGTGTATTCTATCTAAGCTTACTGAACGTATAGTGGTATCAAGTGTAGCAAAAAGCCTGTCTTGTATGTACACATCTGAGCCTGAAAGTAATTTCATCAATGTAGATTTACCGGCATTTGTATATCCAGCTAAAGAAACTTTATAATTATTTTTTCTTTTTTTTCTTTGAGTCTCTCTTTCTTTATCAATTTTTATAAGCTCTTTTTTTAAATTTGAAATCCTTGTTCGAACGAGCCTCCTGTCTACTTCTATTTGTGTTTCCCCTGCACCAGCTCTTGTTCCAATACCGCCCATCTGGCGCTCAAGGTGCGTCCAAGCTCTAGTAAGTCTTGGCAATAAATACTCGAGCTGAGCTAACTCAACTTGTGTCTTTGCTTCTTTTGTCTGGGCATGCTGTGAGAAAATCTCTAATATTAATGAACTTCTATCAATTACTTTTACATCTTTACTTAAATTAGAAAAGTTTTTTATTTGCGCAGGGCTCAACTCATCATCGAAAATTATTAATGAAATATTTAAACTTATAGCTTGCTCAACTATCAGTTTAGCTTTCCCTGTTCCAATAAAATAAGATGGATTTATCTTATTTAATTTTTGTACATAATGATGCACAACATTAGCCCCTGCAGTTTGAGCAAGAAGCTCTAATTCATGCAAATGTTCATTGACCTTAGGAGGGGTGAGGCCGCTGTGGACAGCTCCAACAAGAAATGCATTCTCAGTAAATTTCTTCCCCTTGTTTTTTTCAATCAATGTTTAATTTGTTCTTTGATTGGGCGACTAATGAATGATTCAAATAAAAACAACATTATTGCTATAATTAAAAACAGCTTCCAAAGTGATCTGCCATTTCTTTGAGATTTTATTACATCAGAAATATTTTTTTCATTAGATAGTTTCACTGCATTATTGGATTTAAATTGTTTTATTACTTTGTCAAGATCGGCTCTGATATTTGGAGACTCGTATTCAGATAAGCTGGTTGAGAATGCAGTAAAAAATTTATCATCTACATAAAGACTGTACGATCCTAGCTCGCTTGTATTGGCTATCTCTAAACGCTCGTAATTGTAATTTGGAATGATCATGATTTCATTTTTACTAGGAGTAATTAATTTCCATTTTTGATTTATTAATTCACTGGGGACCTTAATAAATTTAATTTCGTCAATCTCAACAGGAGTTGTATTAAACTCATCTGTAGCACTTAAAATCAATGCCCTATGAATAAGAGGTATTAGAAGCCCTTTAAGTCCGAAATTATTCCAGCTTAGGTCTAGAGGAGAAGATAAAAATAAAATTTGCCCATCATTGGATTGGATTTCAAGCAAAAATGGATCGCCGTTATTCAAAGAGAGTATCGTTTTTTGAAATTTTTTCAACTTTAGCTGATTGTACTTATATATTTTTGGAAGCGACAAATCTGGATCACGTAAATTTAATTCTTGAAAAATAGGATTTTCTCTGTCAACTATTTCAACTGAAAAAAATGATTCTCCTCCTGCGGAAATCATTTCGTGAAATGTGGGAAGGTTTAAATTTGAAATTGCCATTTCTTCTAAAAGACTATAATTATTACCACTAAACCAAATTATTGAGCCACCTCTTTGAAGAAAGGCTTTTAACATTTGAATTGCTTTTGGTGATAGATAGCTTGGGT
>JAYZHS010000100.1:0-4012 GCA_036166315.1 Fidelibacterota bacterium | reverse complement strand
CCTAAAAAATATTATTTATTTTCTTATAGAATTTCCATTTTTATCTAAAAGGACAGGTTCTCCATAGCCTAGACTCCTAACGCCATTTAATTGCGTTTTAGCATCTCCTACAATCAAGTATGTCATTAGATCAGGATCTATATATTTTTTTGCTAATTCGTTATGTCTTTCTTTGGTCATTGACCTTACTATTTCTTCTTCCTCTTCGATATAGTTAAAGGGCAATCCATACAATGCGATATCCGATATCATTCCTCTTAGTGCGCGCAATGTTTCAAATCTTCTTGCATTGGATCTTAAAGTTACATTTTTGGTGAATTCCAAATCTGCATCTGAAATAGTTTCCCTATAGGATGCGAAGAGGTTTTTAAAAATATTTAAAGATTCTTCGGTAGCGTTAGTCTGTATATTTGAATATGCTGTGAAAGTACCTGGATAATTATACCCATTAAAGAAAGAATAAGCTCCATAAGTATATCCTTTCTCCTCTCGAAGAGTTTTAAATAAGTTTCCACTTGCATTGCCACCTAACTTGGTATTCATTACCTCTGCTGGATAAAAGTCTGGATTAGTCCTTTTCATTCCTAAATAGCCAATTCGCACAGCTGATTGTTTAGCATTAGGAACATCAACAAAATATATTTTTGCGGATTCATTTTGATCGGGGAATTTATATTTAGGGAATGTTACATTTTTTGTTCTCCACTTATCAGTTATGCTTTTAAAGCTTTTAATCGCTTCGCTTTGACCAATATCACCAGCTATGCTGATTTTTGTTAAATCCGAAGAGAAATAGTTGTTATAAAATTGCTTTAGGTCATTCAGCTCAATGGATTTAACTGATTCAATAGTGCCAAGCGTAGAATTTTCTAAAATATGACCCCTGTAGTTTATTTTTCTAAAAACGTTAGCTGCTATAGATGGTGGATTAAATAGCCTTCGTTTAATGTTTTCTATTGTTTCATCTTTTACTCTTGAAAATTCATTTTCATCCCAACGAGGTTCAAATAGAATTTCTTCAACAAGCTTCAGGGTTGCCATATAATTTCTTTTCAGGGTGCTAACTTCAACGTTGATAAATTCCTGACTAGTAAACATTGAAATCGAGGAACCAAGAGCATCAATTTCTTCTTCTAATTGCTCTGGTGTTTTGTTAGCAGTTCCCTCCATCATCATATCGGTTATTAAATTTGCAACACCAACCTTTTTTGGATCATCAAGCAGCATCCCACCTTTTATCGAAATACCAAAATTTATTAATGGTAATTCATCATGTTTAACTCCATATATTTCAATATCATTTTGAAATTTATGATTCCATATTTTAGGTACTTTTAATTTTGGCTGTGAGGTATACTCTGGTTCAATAGATCTATCAAAAGATGATGGTATTTCTGATATATCTAATTTTTCTGATTGACTAGTTTTTTCAATCTTTTTAGAAATTTTTTCTTCCTTTATAGGAAATAAAGTAGATCCTTCTACGATTAAGTCAAGCTCACCTTTTGGAACAAAACTAGTCATTACAAAATTTTTATTTTTTACATATTTTTCATATACTCTTCTAATATCTACTTCATTTACATCAAGAATTTTTTGAAGCTCAACTCCAATTGCATCTGGTGAGTCATAAAACTCATTATGAAAAGCCAGCTCAAAAGATTTATTCAAAACTGATGATATGCTTTGATAAAAATTAGTTTCATATTTTGCTTTTAATCGATCAAGGTCCTTAGTAGAAAACCCATCACTCTCAAATTTATCAAAAGCTTCAAAAATTGAGTTTTCAATTGCATTTAAATTTGTTTTTGGAAGGGTAGTGCATGCAATTTCAAATGTTCCTGTTATTTCTCTGGTTCTGCTAAACGCAAAGATGCTTGGAGCAAGTTTATTTTTTTCTACAACAACTTTATAGAAAGGAGAACTTTTTCCTTGCGTCAAAAGTTGGGCTAATAATTCTAAGGCGGGTGAATCGGGGTGACGCTGATCAACACTTGGAAATACCATCCTTAGTCGCGGTGAACGTGCAAAATTATCTTCGTGATAAACTTTTTTTGTTTTACTGAGTTCAACATTCCATGGTTGAGGCTTTTCAACCTTGGGGCCACTTTTAATTTCTCCAAAATATTTTTCTACAAGTTTTTTTACTTCTCTTTTATTGATATCGCCTGCAATAACCATTGTTGCGTTGTTGGGACCGTACCATTGCTCGTAAAAACTTCTAACATCCTGAAGGGTTGCATTTTGAAGGTCTTCCAACTCCCCAATTGTCTCCCAGCTATATGGATGTTCTTTGGGGTATAGGCTTTTTGTGATAATATAGTTATTGTAACCATAGGCGCGATTATCTACTCTTTGCCTTTTTTCATTTTGCACAACCATTTGCTGGTTTGCAAATGAAGTAGGGTCTACCTGGGACAAAAGCCAGCCCATTCTATCCGACTCCATCCAAAGAACTTTTTCTAATGCACTTTTTGGAAAAACTTCAAAATATCTAGTCTGATCTTTTGTGGTAAACCCATTTAATGAACCCCCAGATCCCTGCACAATATCAAAAAACCCATCTTCAGGGACATGCTGAGATCTTTGAAAAAGCATGTGTTCAAATAGATGCGCAAAGCCAGTCCTTCCAGGTGTTTCTCTACTTGATCCAACATGATACTCTATCGCTACGCTAACTATTGGGTCAGACTTATCCTGATGAAGAATAATATTCAATCCGTTTTCTAATTCATATTTTTCGTAATCAATTTTAAATGTTTTGCCAGAATTCGATGAGCAACTGATTAAAAAATAAAAAAGTGATATTGCTATAATTTTTTTCATTATGTTTACCTAGCTTTGTTGAAGAATTTTACAAAATGTGCGAGAGAAAATAAACATGAAATATATTCGAAATATAGGCTTTTTATTTCTAATTGTTTTTACGAGTGCGCAAGATAGCAAAACTGAAAAGGTTCTCTTCGTTGGAAATAGTTTCACGTTCTATTTCAATCTTCCGCTTGTGGTTGAGTCCATGGCGGATGAAAAGGGTGTTGGGTTAGATGTTTATCAATCAACGGCAGGCGGGGCAAGCCTAAAAGATCATTGGATTGGAAAAAGGAGCCTATCCACCAAAAGCAAAATACAAAACGGTAAGTTCGATAAAATTATTTTGCAGGACTACAGCACCAATCCTGTCAATAAAACCGCAGAGTCTCTTGACTATTTCAATCGCTTCATTGATCTTGCCAAATCGGTGGATGCAAAAGTATATATTTATGGTACCTGGCCTGTCCCCACAATGCAGGGTAAAGCTTATGATGGAATTGATCCAATACAGCATGCGTTAAAGCCTCTTTTGCCAAAGGATGTCATATTGGTACCGGTTGGCACCGCTTTTCGCCTTTTTCAAGCAGAATATCCTGAAATTTCACTATATACTAGCGACAATAAACACCCTTCTCCTGTAGGAACATATTTAGCTGCTTGTGTTTTTTTAAAAGTGCTTACTGGCAAATCTCCTAAGGGTTTATATAGACGATTTGACCGCAAAGATGAGAATGGCAAAAAAATCTTTTTAGGGATGGTAGAAACAACCGATGCGAAAAAATGTCAGCAAATTGTAGAGCTTATGAATATAAAATAAAAAGCCCCAATAAAATTATCAGGGCCTTTTATTTCTTTATATAAATTAAATTAGAATTTATAAGTCACAGTTAGATTTACAGAGCTATAACTCGCTGATACCTCTGCACCTGATGGGAAATCTGCGCTATTGGGTTCAAAATTATGCATAGTATAATGAGCTTCAACGCCTACAGGTAACACTGGAGGCTTAACTCTTACACCTAATCCGTAAGATAGTCCACCCTTAAGCCCTTCCTCTTGATGCGCTAGAGTGGTTCCTAAGCGAACAATCCCGCGAACCATCGGAAAACCAACAGGGAGTTTTGCAACCCCATAGACAAAAGCAAAATTACCAGGACCGCCAACTCCACCTTCATCATCGTGATCGTCACCATGATCATCA
>JAYZHS010000099.1:0-8316 GCA_036166315.1 Fidelibacterota bacterium | reverse complement strand
AACCAGTGCTTTATCTTGACTGAGGTGCGCCATTATTCTTAATTCGATCTGAGAATAATCAGCTGAAAAAATTAACCAGTCATCGTCTTTCGATCTAAAAGCTCTTCTAATCTCACGTCCTTCATCTGTTCGTATGGGAATATTTTGAAAATTTGGATTGGTAGAAGAAAGGCGTCCGGTTGCAGTTATAGTTTGGTTGAATGTTGAATGAATTCGACCGCTCAACGGATTCACTAATTCAGGAAGGGAATCAATATATGTATTTTTTAATTTATTTAATTTTCGATATTCTAAAATCAATCCAGGTAAAACGTGCTTATTTTTTAATTTTTCAAGTACATCTTCAGCTGTCGATCTTTTTTTAACCTCAGGAAGGCCTTTAATTTCAAATAAAATCTTTGCTAATTGCTGTGTGGAATTAACATTGAATTCATATCCCGATTCAGAATAAATATTAGTCACTAATTTATTAATTTTTTTTCCAATTTTAGTGGACATTGATTTTAGTAAATCAGAGTCAATAAATATTCCATTAAATTCCATTTCAAGCAATACTGGTAATAGAGAGATCTCAACCTCACTGAAAAAATTATACAAGCCCTCTTTCTTCAATTTCTTCTCAAAAATGTGTGTTAACTGCAAAGCGACATCAGCATCTTCAGCTGCATAAAAAGATACTTTTTCAATATCAACTTCTGCCATTGATATTTGATTTCTACCCGATCCAATCAAATCTTCAATTGGTACCATTGGGTAATTCAAGTATTCTAAACTAAGATTATCAAGCTTTAAACTTCTAAATTCAGGTTTTAACAAATGAGCTGCGATCATGGTATCAAACCGGATACCCTCTACCTTTAAACCATGCCGCAATAAAATTAAAGCATCAAATTTTATATTTTGTCCTGTCTTTGGAATAGAGCTGTTTTCCATAATCGGTCGCATCAACTCAATCACACTATTAGTATAATCATCAAAAAGGGAGTCTTCTCTTTCTGGGTAATGTATTGGTATATATACACCCGAGTGCTCTTTAAAAGAGAAAGAAAAACCAACAATATCGCAGGTCATTGGATTAACCGAAGTGGTTTCAATATCAAACGAAAGCCATTGCTTCTCCTTTATTGTTTTGAAAAACTGAACGATCTCTTCCTCCTTAAAAAGAGTTAAATAGTCTTTTTTTGGCTTATTAGCATCAACAGATATTTTTTTATCATTTCCAATAATCTGTTTGTGAAGTGTTTCAAATTCTAGTTCCTGAAAAATTTCAGCTAAAGATTCTTTATTTATTGTATTTGTATTTAGCGTTTTAAAATCGATATCAATATTCATATTGGTATCAATTGTAACAAGCTCTTTGCTCAATACAGCTTCACTTCTTGCATTTAAAAGCCCTTCCCTCGCCCTTTTATTTTTTACTTTATTTGCATTTTCAAGTGATTTTTCTAAAGATCCATATTCGTTAATTAACTTTACAGCAGTTTTTTCTCCAACCCCTGGCACCCCTGGTACATTATCTGAAGAGTCACCCATCAAACCTAAAAGGTCAATAATTTTTTCGGGTGGAACTCCCCATTTATCAATTACACCAGAGCGGTCATAAATTCTTATATCTGCCTGCCTGCCTGATGGTGCATAAAGGAAAATGTTTTCATTAATCAATTGCATAAAATCTTTATCGCCGCTAACAATAAACACCTCAAACTCATCACAGGGTGCCTTGGTAGCAAGAGTTCCAATAATATCATCGGCCTCAAAACCTGGTTCTTCGAGCGTTGGAATATCCATAGACTGCAATATTTTCCATAAATAGGGTAATTGACCAATCATTTCATCGGGCATTTTTTCTCTAGTGGCTTTGTATTCAGGGTATTTTTCATGGCGGAACGTTTTTTTAGATGAATCAAATGCTGCAATCATTAAATCAGGTTTTTCATTATTAATCAATTTCATAATTTGATTAATAAATCCGAATAGGGCCGATGTATGCATTCCTTTGCTATTGATTAATGGGTTCCTAATCATCGCAAAATGAGCACGATAAAGCATGGCATACCCATCAATCAGATATAAACGCTTCTTTTTAGTTTTATTTGGTGGCATCAGGTTATAAAGTTAATTGAAATTAGTGATTATAAATCCTTAATTATTTACAAATGAAAATAAAAATCATATCGATTGGAAAGTTTAAAAATAAAAATATTTCAAACCTTTGCGCTGATTACCAGCAAAGGATTATGCATTCAATAAAAATTGATGAAATAATTTTTAAAAATAGCACTAAGGAATTTGAAAATAAAAAAATTACTTCTCATTTAACAAAGAGTAATGATTATAAGATAGCTTTAAGTCAAGATGGGGAGAAAATGACCTCAGAAGATTTTGCAAAAATACTTTCTAGCTTGACTGGTAAGTCGTTGTGTTTTGTTATTGGAGGCTCTGATGGACTTAATAATCAAACAAAAACTAAATGTGATAAAATAATTTCTTTATCTTCTTTGACTTTTACTCACGAGATGGCAAAACTATTTTTGCTCGAACAGATTTATAGATCAATTACAATTATTCAAAACAAAAAATATCATAAATAATTAATTTCTAATAAATAACCTTATAAGCTATATGAAATATTAATAAACATATTTCTCGTAGCTCCAGGCCAGTAGAATGCATTATAGCCTTCATAATCGTACCCATAACCATAAGTTGAATACAGTTTATTTAAGGCATTATTTATTTGAAGCGAAATCTTTAGACTTTTCCAGGAATAATGTGCTCCTAAATCAATAATTCCATAACCATTTATGTATCCATCTTCAGAATTAATATTATCTATATACATTCCACCAATTCTCTTTAGGTGGGCAAATAAGAATATTCTTTCATTAAAATCATAGTTAACAGATAAATTGAATAAAGCGGAAGGGCTATTTGGTAATGATTTTCCATTATTGAAAACATTCATTTGGATTGCACCGTTTATAGCAATAGCGGTTTTAGTGTTCATTTGAAAATATGATTCATATTCAAATCCGCTATGAGTTGTTGAGTCTGCAGAATAATAACTATACTCCCCTTCTTGATCTAGATTGATGTTTTTTAATTGTTCATTCAAAAATAAAATTCTATAGCCATTAATCTTGGCGTATCCATTGCTAAAAGAGAAATTCATTCCTAATTCTAAGTCAGAAATGACCTCATTTGCAGCCATGACCGGTTTACTAAACATATCATCGGCTGTGATTATTTGGTTGTCTGCGGGTTCTTTTTGAGCTTTGCCAATATTAACAAACCAGCTTAATGAATCTCCCAAATCCCAAAGTATTCCTACGCGTGGATTTAAAAAATTCCAATCTGCTGATAAATTATGTCCTGCGGCATGACCAATTATTTCTTGGTTTAAATCCCAATGGATATTCTGATTTTGAATATCAATTGAAACAGCAAAGGGCTGATTGACTGGAGACCAAAGTATTCTAGCAAACCCTGTAAAAATATTTTTCTTTCCAAGGTATTGATAATACCTGTACCAATTATTAGAATATTGAGCATTTAACTGAGGGTTTGAGAATTGGGTAACTTCTCCATAATGGTCGCCGCTGTAAATCCTAAATTCTCCCCCTAAATCAAAACGTACATCGTTATTGTTATAGGTCAACATAGGCACAATTCCATAATAATGATTGTCAATCCATTTACGTCTTAAAAGATCTGTTTTCATTGAGAGCTCAGCTTGATCATCGTATGCATCATTAAAATCTAAATTATAAGAATAATAGTCTTGATCTAGCTTAAAGACCTCATAGTAACCTTTTCCTGTTACTAAATAGCTAACATTTCTAAATGAAAGATTTTTATTTAACTTTGCAGTAGAATTCAATGAATATATTTGCTGTAAAAAGTCATCCGTATAGGCTTTATTCCCCTCTCTTCTTTTTTCAAGGTCATCAATATCAGCTTTTGCAATTCCATCCCATGTCAGCTTCGTATTTTCATATCCAATGATTGCCCTAAATTGGTTTTTAATCATCTTTCCTTGGTGCTCCAATCCAAAAAATAGACCTCTCTGCGATGATCCATGCTCCTTTCTGTAGCCATCTGAGTCAATCGTAGACATTCTAAGCACTAGGCTAGTTTTTTCACCAAAATCTTTTCCAGAAAGATATTTGAATCGGTATTTCTTTGTATTCCAATTACCTAAGCCATGTGAAAAATTGATCTCTCTAGAGTTGCTACTGATTTGAGTTCTAACATTTATAGAACCACCAAAGGAGGAAGACCCATAGAGGCTTGTACCAATTCCGCGCTGTATTTGTATGTCTTTAGTATCCGCTAATAAATCTCCATGATCAACCCAATAGACCTGATGACTCTCGTTGTCATTCATTGGAACCCCATCAAAAAGGACGGCAATCCTGCTTTGATCAAATCCTCTGATCGAGGCATACGAATAACCTGTTCCGTTTCCACTTTCACTGTACGCCCATACACCGGGTTCTGTTGATAAAACCATTGGAATATCTTGTACGGTATATTTAAGCTTAATTTCTTCAGCTGTTAAACTTGAGAATGATACTGGAGTCAATCCCGATATAGCTCTGTAAGCGCTGACATCTATTGAATTTCCGATTAATGAAGTTGGTTGCATCAAGATCAACATATTCGCTTTAATCTGCATTTTTATCGGTTTATAGCCTATATGTGCAAATGAAACACTGTCTCCATAATCAGCAACAAATTCAAACTTTCCATTTAGATTTGTAGATGTGCCGCTATTATTAAATATTACATTTACATTTGATAGAGGTGCTTGGGTTTGATCATTTAATACGGTCCCAACTACAGAAATGCTTTGCGCTGTTAAATGAGAAAGGTTAATTATTGAGAAGATGAGAGATAAAGTAAAAAATTTCATTATTTGATTCCTACGCTGGTATTATCCAGATCAGGTACTCGGGTTTAATCTCAGCCGCTATCACCTGTTTAAATAACAGCACCCCATACACTTAAAATTAAAAAGATATACAAATATTGTACAAAAAAAATAAAAACTAATTTCTATCCTTGTTTAATCGATATCTGTATCATATTTTTTTTAACATTTAATAGGGTAAATATGTCAAATAATCAAAATTCTGAAATCACGATTAAAGCTCTTTTTCTGGGAGTAATTCTTTCCATGGTTTTAGCTGGAGCAAATGCCTACCTGGGGCTTTTTGCTGGCATGACCGTATCGGCATCTATACCGGCAGCGGTCATTTCTATGGGGGTTTTATCTTTATTTAAAAATTCAAATATTCGTGAAAATAATATTGTTCAAACGGCGGCATCGGCTGGTGAGTCTTTGGCTGCTGGGGTGATTTTTACTATTCCTGCTCTAGTGCTATTAGGCTACTGGGATACATTTGATTATTTTGAGGTAGCTAAAATTGCGGCAATCGGTGGTGTGATTGGAGTGTTATTTACAGTTCCACTGAGACGTGCACTAATTATCAATGCCAAACTAAAATACCCTGAAGGTGTAGCCACGGCTGAGGTCCTTCAAGCTGGTGATGAAGCCAAAAAAGGTAAAAAAGACGATGGGTCGGGCGGTCTTAAAACAATAGGGCTAAGTAGCTTGTTTGGCGGTACGATGAAGCTATTCCAAGGAGGATTTGGCGCATGGAAATCAGAAATTGCAGGAGCAACTGCAATTAGTGCAGGTAAGGGTTCTATTTTTGGAATTGGAACAGATATATCCCCTGCTCTGATTTCTGTAGGTTACATTGTTGGTAGAAATATTGGGATTTTAGTCGTTGGGGGTGGTTTAATATCCTGGCTAGTGGCCATACCCATCTACTCTGCAATTAATGGATTTGAAGGAGATGCGCTTGATTCAGCTTGGGATATTTGGAATTCAAAAATACGATACCTTGGCGTAGGGGCAATGGTTGTTGGAGGTGTATGGTCTTTAATTAAATTATTTAAACCATTGATTGATGGTGTCAGAGCAAGCCTCAATGCCTTAAAAGATAATTCATCAGATAAAGAAGTTCCGCTTGAAGAAAAAGACATGCCAATCAACTATGTAGGAATAGCTCTTTTAGCATTTTTAGTACCAGTTTTTTTACTTTATGTTGATATAGTTAACTCATTGGCTGTTGCTGCTCTTTTGACTATTGTAATGATGGTTTTTGGATTTCTTTTTTCTGCGGTAGCCGCTTACATGGCTGGCGTGGTTGGCTCTTCAAATAATCCTATTTCTGGTGTTACAATCGCAACAATCTTATTTACCTCTATTCTTTTACTCGCGCTATTAGGTACAGGATCTGGAGTGGGTGCTGCAAGCGCGATTATGGTTGGCGCGGTTGTGTGTTGTGCTGCAGCTATTGGAGGAGATAACCTTCAAGATTTAAAAGCGGGGCAATTAGTTGGAGCGACTCCGTGGAAGCAGCAAGTAATGCAAATTATTGGAACTGTGTCTTCAGCTATAGTGCTAGGCCTAGTTCTAGACATACTTCATACTGCATATACAATTGGATCTCCCACACTCTCAGCGCCCCAAGCAACACTTATGAAATCTGTTGCTGATGGTGTTTTTAATGGAAATCTACCATGGACGTTTGTTTACATTGGGGGATTAATTGCTGTATTATTGATATTGATTGACCTAAGACAAGAAAAGATTGGATCTGATTTTCGTGTTCCAGTTTTAGCCGTAGCAGTGGGTATCTATCTTCCAATTACATTAACAGTACCAATTTTTATTGGAGGAATGATCAATCATTTTGGTAAAGCAGCAGGAGGATCAGATGCATCTGAGAAAAAAGGATTATTAATGTCCTCTGGGTTTATTACAGGAGAAGCCCTTATGGGTATTCTCGTAGCTGTGCCAATTTTTATTTCAGGGCAAAAAGATTGGTGGCCGCAGTTATCAGGAATGAATCTTTTGGGTCCAGTTTTATTCTTGGCAATGATTTTCTGGCTTTATAAAGCAGTATCGAAAAAATAAAATATAAAAATAAGGCTATCGTTTCATCTTTTTCTTAGCCTTGGCTAAAATTTTTCTTGTCATTTTTTTAATTGAGGGAAAAACGCTTCCAAGTAACATTAAGCCTGGAATTCCAAAAACCCAACCTTGAAAAATTGGTATCAATCCTCCAATTAGACCAATAATGATCAGTATGGTTCCTATGATAGCTCTAATTGTTTTTGTGACAGGACTCAATTCTTTATCACCGCCAACTTTTTCATTATATTAATCTTATGTTTCTTGCTTATAATTAATACCAAATAAATACCACTTCCTACGTCTCTACCATTCATATCTACCCCATTCCATGAAGCTTGATATCCATTAATCTCATTTGAATCGATCGTCTTGACTATTGTCCCATTTAAGGTCATAATTTGAATAGAGCTTTGCTCAGGAACTCCATTAATTATTAATGGATATATTGATGGTATCCTGAATGGACTTGGGAAAATATCAATTTGATCAACTTTATCAATTTCTGAAGCAAATGGTATTTTAAATTTACTCACACCTAGCTTTGTAGCAATATAAGCTAATCCTAAATTTTCATCGAACTTTATATCATTAATTTCATTTGAAATTAAACTACTATTTGAACTATTTATCCCTTCAATATTTGGCCAATAATCACGATTAGTATCTAGAACAAAAATTCCATCTTTCTTTGATGTGATCCATATATTCCCACGAGGATCAAATCTGATAATTGAATTTTCATCAAATGGAATATTTGAAAAATATGGTGAAATATTTCCACCAGATGTAATTGGACCGGTCCTTGCAATTGGGTCAGAATCTGTAGCCCTTAATTCTTTGAAGATTAAACCTGCATCTGTCAAAATCCATAGCGTATTATTTTTTGATACACCCAAACTAAAAGGTCTTTGATTTGTTCCCTTAAATATTGACTCACTAACCCACTTCTCACTTTCTGGATCTAGAATATTTCCTGAATATTTATACATGAGCAACCCATTCAAAGAACACAACCACAACCTGTTATAATTATCTAAAACTAATGGGCTACCACTTCTTATCGTATTATTTTGCGCTGAGTTAACAGGAAAATGTCTAGATTGATTATTGGCAAAAACACTTAGTGGATAATCATAATCTCCAGAAGAAGAGGCCCAAAGATTATCTTGGCTATCAATAACCATGTCTTCAACAATATATTCAGCTGAATTACTATTTTGATTTTCATGAATGAAATATTTTTTTACTATATCCAATTCATTTCCTGCAATATCGAATGATAAAATTCCAGCAGAAGACGACCTAACTGTACTTAAGTATAGTAT
>JAYZHS010000098.1:0-14263 GCA_036166315.1 Fidelibacterota bacterium | reverse complement strand
TTCAGGGGGGTCCATTGATGCATATTATTGCTGCAAAGGCTATTGCATTTGGTGAAGCTTTAGACCCCAGCTTTAAAGTTTATGCCCAAGAAGTAATTAACAATGCCCAAACAATGGCTGCCGCTTTCTCAGATAGGGGTTATGATTTAATATCGGGTGGAACCGATACTCACGTAGTTTTGATTGATTTATCTAACAAAAATGTAAATGGAAAAGTAGCTGAAAAAACATTAGAAAAAGCCGGTATTACCGTTAACAAGAATATGGTCCCTTTTGATACTAGATCTCCTTTTGTAACTAGCGGCATTAGAGTGGGTACGCCTGCTGTCACCACTAGAGGTATGGGTATCGATGAAATGGATCAAATAGTTAATCTAATTGATCAAGTCATTTCTAATATTGAAGATGAATCAATCATTAATAGTACAAATGAATCAGTTAAAGAGCTTTGTCAGTCATTCCCCCTTTACAATGAGCTACACCAATAAAAATCATTTATATCTCTATCCTTTTCTTTTCCTCATAAATGTTTCTTGTAGTACCTCTAAGATGAGCGTCATGGCGCTTGAGTATACACCAGGTATTTCTAAATCTGTATTTAAAAATCGTTCAGATCGATTAGAAAGTAAGGCTTTAAAAAATCCATCAGATTCAGATTTATTAATTAATACTTCAAAAAATTTAACAATTTATAGTTTTGGCTTTACGATGGATGAAGCAGATAGGGTAAAGCAGAAAGATTATGCTAAAAGTAAAAATATATTTTTACTTGCAAATTCTGACTTTTCTCGTGCGGTAGAATATAGCAATCAATCTATTTCCCTAATGCATCCTAATTATGAACAATGGATCAGTAGAAAATCTAACGAACCGCCTTATTTTAAATTATCTGATATTGATAATCTTTATTGGGCTGCCGCTGCCTATGCTGGAGCAATTCAATCTAGCAATGGCAGTCCTCAGTGGGTTGTACAACTACCAAAAATAGGTCTTTTGCTGGAGGCAGCTTTAAAACTAGATCCAGACTGGAATTTTGGCTCTCTTTATACAGCAATGATTTCTTATTCCTTAATCAGGCATGATGCAAGAGAAGATAAAATTGATATTGCTAATTCTTTTTTTAATAAGGCTATAAAAGCTTCTAACGGTGAAGATCTTTCTCCTTATATTTCATATGCTGAAAATATTGCAATAGCACAGCAAGATAAAAAAGAGTTTACAAATATGCTTTATAAAGCTTTAAATATTGATATACACAAAAATCCAGATTTAAGTCTGACAAATTATATTAACAGGAAAAGAGCTAACTGGTTATTAGATAATATCGATGAGTTCTTTTATTAAATCATGAAAGTAAAATTTATATTCACTATTTTTATTGTATTGATATCAATACAACCAATTTTTGCAAAGAAAATTATAATTAAAATGGCAACACTGGCACCTGAAGGTACCGAGTGGCATGGTTTACTTGTCGAGATGGGTCAGGAATGGACTAAAGTAACCAATGGTCAAGTAAGGTTAAGAATTTATCCTGGAGGCGTTGTTGGAGATGAGAGGGATATGATTAGAAAAATTAGAATTGGCCAAATTCATGGAGCTGCGGTTACTACAGAAGGCATGACAGAAGTAAATCAGTATTTTACTTCATTTAATTATCCATTATTATTTCAAACATATGAAGATGTAGACTTTGTAAGGAATCAACTCAATGATGAATTATATAAAGAAACAGAAAAAAATGGATTTAAACTTTTAACGATGGTTGATGTAGGGTGGGTGTATTGGTTTTCAACCGAACCGGTCTATACTCCATCTGATTTAAAAAGTACAAAAATTTGGACTTGGGCAGGAGATTATAAAACGCAGCAGCTTTATGAGGAAAATGGTTTTCAGTCAATACCTTTAACTACTTTAGATATTTTATCAGGATTGCAAACAGGATTGATTAATTCTATAGGTTTAAATTCTATGTATGCACTAGCACAGCAATTATTTGGAATCGCAGATAATATGCTAGATATGAAGTGGGCCAATTTAACAGGAGCTATTATTATCGATATGAAAATATGGAATCGGATTAAACCAAAAGACCAGCAATCAATTTTAAAAGTTTCGCAACAGATAGGTAAAAGGTTTCAGGATAAAAACAGACACGGATCCGATAAAGCTGTTGATGTTATGAAAGAATACGGCTTAACTGTTAATAAACCCTCACCTGAGCAATTAAATGAATGGTATGAACTAATCGATGATATGGATAAAAGCTTTAGAGGGTCCTTTATTACAGTAGATGCATACGATAAGCTTATGCAAATAAAAAATAAAATGAATTCAAAATAAAGATACATTTATGATTAAAAATATTTCCATTGAAAAATTATCAAGCTGGTGTTTCTTGCTTGGTGCTATTTTTTCATTTGTCCCTTTTTTGGTTCAGTTATTAATGAGCAATGCTCCAAATGAAAATTCACATGTTTTTACTTTTTTTGCTAATCAAATCATATTGAATGGAAAGCTTAGTCTTTTAAATGCCTTGTTATCTATTTTTGGTGCTGCATTAATTAGTTATGGTGTTTTTTCTTTAAATGGTATTTTGCAAAAAAAATCAAATGATTCATTGTTGAATTTTGCTACATATCTTTTTGTCATATCAACAATTGGTTTTATTTTTTCATGGTCTCAAGATTTTATTATTGTTTGGGGGGATGTTAAATACGCAACCAATCATATGATGGTTGAGTTTAGTTTAATTTTTTCATTCGGTCTTTTTTATTGGCTGGGGATATCAATTTTTACTTATCAATTATCGATTGCAAAATTTATTCATGAAAATTTTCTTAAAAGTGTATCCTGCATAGGAATAATTAATGTGCTATTGATTATTTATACGCTATTCACGTTTGATCCTTATAATGGCGCTACTATAACGCCACTTTATATGGGTTTCGTATTTGGAAACTTTATTTTTCTAGCTTTTTGTTTACTGGCTGGAAAAAAGCTACTAATGGATTAAAAATTTAAATTAAGGAGAGAGTATGAAAAAATATTTTACATTATTTGCATTAGCGGTCAGTGTTGTTGGTCTAGCAATTACAATAGACAGAAACGATTGGTTTATGGTATTTGTGATTGGCATAGCACTATTTCAAATTCTTATATCCGGTACCTGGAAAGATTAGCATAGAAAATATCCGATGAAAAGTTTGAGATTAGCAATTGTAACTATTCCAAGGTATAATATCGGAATATTTATTTTATTATTTTTTTCAGCTATTTTATTTTATGGTGGAGGTACACTAAATAATCCTGATACAGAAGGTTATTCTTTCACCAGAAACTTCTTTAGCGATTTGGGCATATTGTCAGAACAAAATATGATTTCAGTTATTTGCTTTGCTACTGGACTACTTGTGTGCGGTATAACCTTTGGTGTCTATTTTTATTATTTCATGAAATTATTTGATAAAAAAACTATTTCACATAGGATGGGTATAATTGGGTCTCTATCAGGTATTGCCGGCGCTTTTTTCTTTATTATTGTTGGATTTACCCCTCATAACTATGTCCTTGATTCGCATGTTATTGCTGTAAATTGGGCATTCAGATGTTTTCTTATTGCATCAATTCTTCTTTCATTTGCTATGTTTAAGGATAAAAGGTTTGAAAATAAATATGCGATCGGATATTTATTTTTTGCCATATTAATCTTTCTATACATCCTTGTATTAGAATTTGGGCCACCTCCAAAGCAAAGTGACCTTAGCCTTGTATTTAATGTTGTCTCGCAAAAAATAATCGTTTTGGTATTTATTCTATCGGTTTATTATCAATCGCTTGGTAATTCAGACTTTATATCTAAACACCTAAAATAAATCTATAAACTATTTAACCAATTTAACGGAGCATTAATGTTGAATAAAATTTCACTCATCATAATATTCCTTATTTTTTTTACATGTGATAGCAGTCCTAAAGAAGGGTGGAATAAATATCTTCATTCTGAAGATATAATAATGGCCCAAGAAACTATTTCTACGGATTTATTATCAGATTATATAACTACATTGTCTTCCGATGAATTTGAAGGTAGAAAGCCTGCCACGGCTGGTGGAAAAAAAACAATTAAATATTTAATTGATACATTTAAAGGAATGAAATTAAAACCAGGCAATCCCGATGGAACATGGACCCAGGAAGTTAAAATGCTTGGTATTCGATCAAATTTAAGATCTCAATTCATTACCGATGAAGAGCGATGGGTAATGGACACGGGTGAAGATATAATTGGTAATACGTATCTAAAAAAATCTAAGGTTTATCTTCAAAAAGTAGACCTAGTTTTTTGCGGTTATGGTGTTACTGCTACAGAATACGAGTGGGATGATTATAAAGATATTGATGTAAAAAATAAGGTTGTGGTTGTCTTGGTAAATGATCCGCCAGTCAAAAAGGGTGATAAATTAGATCCTGACATGTTTAAAGGTAATGCGATGACTTACTATGGTCGCTGGTCGTATAAATATGAAGAAGCAATGAGAAGAGGGGCTGCGGGTGCAATTGTTATCCATGAGGATATACCCGCTGGATACCCATTTAGCGTTCTTCAGTCTGGCCATGACACAGAACGATTAACTATTGAAAAAAATAAATCATTAAAATTTGAAGGTTGGATCCCTGTTGAAACAGCAGAAAGACTGTTCAAAATGGGTGGGTTAAATTTCAATGAAGTAAAAGCTAAAGCTAATAACCCAAATTTTAAACCTTTTAAGATGAACGTTCAATTTACTAGTCGAATTTCAAATAAATACAGAACTGTAAAGTCAAAGAATGTGGTTGCGCTGCACAAAGGAACTGATCCAGAACTTAAAAATGAATATATAATTTATACAGCACATTGGGACCATTTAGGTATTAACAAAAAATTATCTGGTGATAAAATCTATAATGGTGCTGTTGATAATGCGTCTGGAACGGGAATGATTATGGCTGCAGCTAAAGCTTTTACTGCATTAAATGAAGGCACTAGAAGAAGTATATTATTTTTAGCTCTAACAGCTGAAGAAGAAGGTTTATTAGGTGCTAATTATTATAATTCGAATCCTTTATATCCATTAAATCAAACCTTAGCAGTCATTAATATTGATGGAATGGGAAATACTTTTGGTCAAACTAAAGATTTGATTATCGTTGGTAAAGATAATTCTAATTTAGATCAAATTGTTGAAATGGCAGCAAAGCAGGATAAAAAATACATTTTACCAAATCCCGAACCAGAAAAAGGGTATTTTTATAGATCCGATCATTTTGAATTTGCAAAGATGGGAGTACCATCTTTATACGTGAATAGCGGAGTGGATATCCGCGGCAAGAGCAAGAAGTATGGCTTAGAGAAGAGGAATGAATATATAAAACAGCATTATCATGCATTAAGCGATGAAATTAAGGATGATTGGACCTTTGATGGACTGGTGGAGGATAATAAAATATTATTACGCGTTGGTTATGCAATTAGCCAGCATAGCGATTGGCCAGCGTGGAATGAGGGGGCTGAATTTAAATCACAACGTGATAGGATGATGTTAGGTGAAGAGTAGATATAATCTACTTTAAACCAATCTCTTTTAAACGCTTATTTAAATAGCTCTCTGCAGTATGTTTTGTATTTAGCGCAACCTCATTCCTAGGATGTAGAAAGAGCGGCATAGAGTATCTACTCACATTTAAATTTGATTCAGGATTAATTACACGATGGGTTGTAGAGGGATAATAATCATCTGATGCCATTTTAAGCATATCTCCAGAATTGACAACCAATGTGTTCTCATCGCAGCTAATATCATGCCAATTTCCATCTAAATCTTGCGCCTGAAGGCCAGGTTCGCTTCCTGCCAATAGCACGGTAATTAAATTAATATCCTCATGAGGTGCAGCTCGCAATGCATCTTTTTCAATATTCGTTTTTATTGGTGGGTAGTGTATGATTCTAAATAAGTTAGATTGGCTATCTTTTATCATAGAATTAAGAGGGATGGAAAAATTATCTTTAATATTTTTAGGGCATGAATTTTCTATCCAATTTAGAAATTCACTGGCCAAATTTACGATTTCATTGTAGAGATTCATTGTTGCGCCATTGATATTTTTTGGCATTTTTCCCCATGGATAAATATGATAAAATTCTTTTAAATCCTTTACATTTGAGTCCTTTGCGTTTTCCGTTAAGTAGGGGAAATATCCATCCTGTTTATTTTCATCATAAAGCAGATCAAATTTATCTTTACTATTAAAAAAAGCTACCCATTCATTGTATACTTTACTTATTAGGTCTTTATCGATAGGGTGATTTTTAACAATTACAAAGCCAGAAGACTTTAATGAATTTTCAAACTTTTTAGAGGCGTCAGGATCATTATAATCAACTGTTAATACATCAATTGACATAAGCTAAAAAATTTACGATAGCTCTTCTTCAGAAAATTGCCACTGGCAGCCATGACACCACCAAGGCTTACCATAATATTCTTCTACATTAGGCTGAAGCTGCATCGGCTCATTGCATTTTGGACAATTTCTCAAAGAACCGCTTTTTGGCCATTTATAATCTGGCTTAAATTTTACAGGATTATCTAAATCTCTATGTTTTTTCATTAACTAATTTAATCTCTTAAGAATGAATAAAACAGGGACTTTTAACCGCTTAGTATCCAAAATTGCCATACCACCAATGCACTTAGCGCAATACTTATGTAGTTTGTATATTTATCTTCTTGAGTTCTTTTTTTTGATTCTTGATTAAGTAAATATGTATTCAAATGAACTTTTACAGTATCGCTATTAATTATATAAATTTTCTTCATAGAATCATTTGGTCCGTATTGCCTAAATGGCCTAGAGATGGATAATGGATGAATGCTAATAAAGTGATTTCCTGCTATAAGCGGTATAGGTTTATTAATGGGAGTGTGTCCTATAAGTGTGCCATCAATATAAATAGGTACATATGAACTATCTGCGGATATTGCTATATATCCTATATCATCATCAAAAATTGATGATTGACAAAATATTGCCTTCATGGACAATAGTAGGATATAAATACTTTTTTTTATCTTTAAATAAATCATTTTTAATTTATACACATATAGGATGAACTTCTATCGATAATTATGGTTCATAAACGATCAAATATCAAGCTCTGGCCATTCTTTTTATTTATTGCTATTTCCTGCACAAGCTTTAAAGCCTATTTCAATACATTTTATAATGCAGAAGAGCTCTTTCAAAAAGCTGAAGAAATTAGACAAAAAACTGAAAACGATAAACTACCAAAAACCGCATTAGACCATTATGAAAAAGTAATACAAAAATCCCGTTTTGTTTTAGAAGAATATCCAGATGTTCAGTTTAGAAAAGATGCGCTTTTATTAATTATTCAATCGCATTTTTATAGGCAAGAATATATCGATGTAAAATTAGTTCTATCTGAATTAAGTAGTGAATTTGGTGATGTGTCCTTGGTTGATATTAATTATTGGTCGTCAATGGTAAAATGGAAAGAAGGTAAGACTCAACCGGCTATCAATAGTTTAATTGCATTGCTTGACTACGATATAGATATAACTACCCAGTCAAAAATTTATCTTACTATTGCTGAAATTTATTTTGAACAAAAAATAAATGATAAATCGATGGATTATTTAGAGTTAGCTGCAAAGACAATCAGAGAAAGATCTGAGAAAGGGCAAATTTATTTTCGTATAGCTGAATTATCATTTGATCAAAAAGATTATGGTCGATCTATCAATGCCTATGAACAAACCATTAAGAACTCACAGATAAAAAAAAGAGTACAGTTAAGTCATCTAAAAATTGTTCAAATATTTAGACTGCAAAATAAATTTGATTTGGCTATATCGACCATAAAAAACATGCTTATTGATGAGAATTATCAACCCATCTATGCATCTCTAGAGCTAGAATTAGCAAAACTATATCAAATTCAAGGTAAAACAGAATTATCAAATACCAGACTAGAGAATAGTATAAAAGATTATCCCAGGACTCAAGAATCTGCAGAATCTTCCTATCTTTTAGGTGAGAATGCGCTTATTATTGATAGAGATTATGAAAATTCACTTAAGTATTTTTCAATGGTTAGAAGCGAGTTTAAATCATCATTATTTATAAAATCAGCACAAGTTAAAATAAAAGAAATCAATGCGTATTTAAAATTAATCAAAGAATACGACAGCTGGACAAATACAATCATAGCTAACGATACATTACAGAATAATATTAGTGATGATAAGATTGTGAAAATGCTATATGGGATAGCAGAGCTTGAGGCTCTTCATTTTTCAAATTATGATTCTGCTTTAATTTACTTAGACAAATTACTTGATATGGATACAGGATCTAGATTATTACCTAAAGCATTATACATGAAGTCTGTAATATTTGATAATTCTAAGCAGCAAAATCTTTCAAAAAAAATCAAGCAGAGAATAATTAATGATTTTCCTCAATCTGATTATGCCTATGCCATCATTCAATCTGACTCTTCATTTTCTAATAATTTAGAAACATCTAATGATTTTTTAATTAAAGCTGAAGAGAAATGGAATAATGATCAAATACTTGCATTGGATATTTATAAATCTATTGTAAATAATGACACCATATCAGAAAGCGGTCTTAATGCGGCTTATTTTTTAGCTTATAATTATGATTACAAGTTTATACGACCTGATAGCGCAAAAAAGTTTTATCAGTGGATCATAAAATATCATAGCGCATCGGATCAAGCTAAACCTTCGATAAAACGCTTAACAGCTATCACAAAAGTTTTGAATACAAATGAAAGGAACTAATAAGCTTAAATAATGAAATTTTTTATAGCGGCTCCATTTGGTAATTATCTAAAATTTAATTCTAGGTCAAATATTATTCCAGTTACGGGTACATGGACATTAAAATATAGAGGTGGCTTTATCTATCGGATGTGGAAAATTGCTAGCACGATGCGTTTTGATCAAAAAAATAATGGCTGGATTAATAAACTAGGCCTACCAAACCCTGGAATTCGGATAGGCTTAAAAAAAACAAAACCAAATGAAATTTTATCCATAGCAGCAATTGACAATAATGATTTTATTGATCTTGCAAACCTTATTCCAGCAAATCAATCTGTTGAAATTAATCTTAGCTGTCCAAATCTTGATGATAAAGAACCAATTTCATGGGCTAGTTTAGATCGCTTTACCTCTCATCAAAATGAACGCAACTATTGCATTGCTAAGATTTCACCTGAGACTACAATAGACCAACTTAGTTATTTGATTGATCAGCTTGGATTTAAGCAGATACATTGTTGCAATACGCTTCCTGTGAGTACCGGTGGTTTATCTGGTAAAGCTTTAATTCCCTATGTTGAAAATTTAATTAAGTTAATTCGTCAAAATTGGGGAAATAGCATTGAAATTATAGCAGGTGGTGGTGTTAGTAGGTCTAGTCATGTAAATAATTATATCAATTTAGGGGCCAACTACATTTCTTTGGGAACGGTATGTTTTCGCCCATGGAAAATTAAAAATTTGATAGATATTGAGTCTTTATGAATAAAAATAAACTATATATATTAATTATATCATTTATTGCTTTTAACTGCTCAAGTTCTCCGCGATACAATACGGGAACCTATCAAAAACCATCCTCAACAAATTCTAAAGTTCCAGCTAAGCTCGCAACAAAAGGAAAAAATCAAAAACATAGAAGAATAATGAAAGGTATTAGTTCATTTTACGCTGAAGATTTTCATGGAAAACTTACTGCAAATGGTGAGATCTATGATATGTATGGATTAACGGCTGCACATAAAACCTTACCATTAAATACAATTGTTCGAGTAACAAATATATCAAATAATAAATCTTTAATATTGCGTATTAACGATAGAGGACCCTACGTTAAAGGACGAATTCTCGACTGTTCCTATGGTGCTGCGAAAAAATTAGATTTTGTTAATGATGGAACAACTGAGGTAAAGGTTGAAGTAATAGAGTGGGGTGATAATAAATACATGAAGCACAGAAATTAAATTGAAAAAATATTATCTAACTGTTAATCCTTATGGTGGTGGCAAGAAAGGACCAAAAATATTAAAAGATGTCCTGCCTTTATTTGAACAGAAAAATATAGAATTAAATATTATTGAAACTGAATACGCTGGCCATAACAGAGATTTAGCTAATCAACTAAATATGGATGGTTATGATGGTTTTTGCTGTATAGGTGGAGATGGTACCTTAAATGAGGTGATTAACGGATTATTGTCACGTAAAGATAGATTGAAATTTCCTATTGGGCTTATAACTGGTGGTACCGGTAATTCATTTATGCATGACCTGGATTGTTTAGATCCTATTGAAGCTGCAAATAAAATTATTAGCGATAAACGTAGGTTTATTGATGTTTTTTCATGTAATACAAACGGCGAAACCTTTTATGGTTTTAATATTTTAGGTTGGGGAATTCCTACAGATGCAAATATCTTAGCTGATAAATTGAGATGGATGGGACCCCAGCGTTATAATTTTGCCTCTATAATTGAGGTATTACGCCATAAAAAACGCTTTGCAAGGGTTATAATAGATAATAACTCTATTGGCGCAGATTTTGCATTTATTATTGGCTGCAATACGATTCACACAGGTAAAGGTATGAGGATGGCGCCACTAGCAAGATTGAACGATGGTTTGATCGATTTAATAATAGTCAGAAAAGTATCAAGATTTAAATTATTAAAACTATTTCCTAAGGTATTTTCTGGTAAACATATTGGCGATCCAGGCGTTGATTATCGCCAAGTAAAGCAATTTAAAATCATGTCGGAAGATAAAAGCCAACTTAATCTTGATGGGGAAGTGTTAGGAAGTACTCCAGTTGAAGTCAAAATATTGCCAAAAGAAGTTGAAATATTAATCTAGTATGAAAAATTTAATTAAAAATAGACTTCCCGTTATTTTAATTGGAATTCCTTCAGTTCTACTTATTGTTGATTTAGGTGGAATAATTTTTTCTATTTTACTATCCATAGTATCGCTGGTGTGTTTATTTGAGTTTTATAATCTAGCTAAAGAAAAAGATATTAGTCCGGATAGGGCTATAGGCTCATTGGCTGTAATTATAGTCTGCTACTTTTATTTTACTTTACCCAATCTTTCATTGTTTTGGATTTTATCGTTTTCCTTCTCGCTAATAATTTTATCAATTTTCTTTGAAACATTTCGTGACAGCTCTAATCCATTAATTAATGTATCTACAACCCTATTGGGCGTTTTTTATATTGGAATATTATTTAGCTCAATGATTGCATTAAGACAATACGATTCATATCATGGAACACAATTCACATTAACAATGCTGATATCGGTCTGGATCTGCGATTCATTTGCATATACATTTGGTAAATTATTTGGAAAGAAAAAATTGATAGAACGATTAAGTCCTAAAAAAACTATTTTAGGATTTATCGCGGGTAATGTTGGTGCATTCCTATCGATATTTATCTTAAATTATTATAATATTATTGACTATGATTTGCCATTTACGCACATCATGATAATGACAATAATCATAGGAGTATTTGGACAGTGGGGAGACATAGCAGAATCAATGTTTAAAAGAGATGCCCAATTAAAAGATTCAGGCTCTATTTTATTAGGACATGGAGGTTTTCTAGATCGTTGTGATTCATTAATTCTAACTTCACCTTTATTGCTGCTCTTTACACTTTTCTTGCATAATCAATAATTGCTAATTAACATTTTTAAGGTATTAAATGGATTCAATATTAAATAAGCTAGGTATAAATGAATTTAATTATGGAGCATGTTCTGGCAAGGATAAATGGTCAGAAAATTCTAATGCAAAAATTTTAGAATCATTTAATCCAGCCAATGGAAAACTACTTGCTTCTGTATATATGGCTGAGGAAAGTGATTACAATAATATATTGAATCAATCTATTGAATCTTTCAAAGAATTCAGAAAAGTACCTGCGCCTGTTCGTGGAGAACTTGTAAGGCAAATGGGCGATGCTTTACGTGATAAAAAAGATGCGCTAGGAAGTTTAGTTTCTCTTGAAATGGGAAAGATTAAACAGGAAGGTGATGGTGAAGTTCAGGAGATGATTGATATAGCAGATTTTGCAGTAGGTCAATCTCGTATGCTCTATGGAAAAACAATGCATTCAGAACGCCCAGACCATAGGATGTACGAGCAGTGGCATCCTTTAGGACCAGTTGGCGTGATATCGGCTTTTAATTTTCCAGTTGCGGTATGGGCGTGGAACGCATTTATTGCTGCAATATGTGGAAATACAACTATTTGGAAACCTTCTTCCAGCACCCCATTAACTGCAATAGCTGTTCAAAAAATTTGTAATGACGTAATGCAAAAAAATGGATATTCGGGTATTTTTTCATTAATGGTTGGTTCCGGCTCTGTAGTGGGTGAAAAGTTGATTACCGATAAAAGAGTACCTTTAATTTCATTTACAGGTTCAACCAATATGGGTCGTCATGTAAGTGAGGTCGTAGGTTCAAGATTTGGTAAATGTATTTTAGAGCTTGGCGGAAATAATGCTATGATTATCGATGATACTGCAACATTGTCTTTAGCTATTCCTGCAATAGCTTTTGGTGCTGTCGGTACCGCTGGACAGCGCTGCACATCAACAAGAAGAGTGATTGCTCATGAAAAGATTTATGATGAATTAAAAGATCAATTAATTAATGCATACAATCAAGTAAGCATTGGTGATCCATTAGATCCCAATACCTTAATGGGTCCATTAATTAATGAAAATGCTATTACTTCATACGAAGAAGCCCTAGAGCGAGTAGTTGAATCAGGGGGAAATATTTTATGTGGTGGTGAAAGGATTGATCAAAGTGGAAATTTTGTCACCCCTGCGATAGCAGAGGTTCAAAATGAATGGGATATCGTTCAAGAGGAGACTTTTGCACCGATATTATATTTAATCAAATACAAAACTATCGATGAAGCGCTAAACCTGCATAATGATGTACCTCAAGGTTTATCGTCTTCTATATTTACTAACAATATTCAAAATGCTGAATATTTCTTATCTCATAGAGGTAGCGACTGTGGTATAGCTAATGTAAATATTGGCACATCGGGCGCTGAAATTGGGGGAGCATTTGGAGGTGAAAAAGAAACAGGTGGCGGTAGAGAATCTGGCTCAGATTCATGGAAACAATATATGAGAAGACAAACAAACACCATCAACTGGAGCTCCGATTTACCCCTGGCTCAGGGAATAGAATTTAATTTAGATAAATAATTATAAATACAATAATATTAAGAGATATATAATATGAACCCAAAAGAAGCAAGAAATAATATAGATAAACATATGCTAGCAGATGGCATGTCTCAAATTATAGATTTAAATAAAAGCCATGGATCATGGTTGGTAGATGCTAGGGATGGCCGTGAATATTTAGATCTATTCTCAATGTTTGCATCATTATCGGTTGGCTATAATCATCCTTATCTTATAGATAATAAAGAGCGTTTAATGTCATCTGCCATAAATAAACCTACGAATTCAGATGTTTATTCCGTAGAGATGGCAGAATTTGTATCGACTATGGGTCGCGTTGCACAACCTGATTATCTTCCATATGCATTTTATATAGAAGGTGGCGGTTTAGCCGTTGAAAATGCTCTAAAAACCGCATTTGATTGGAAGGTTAGAAAGAACCTTTCAGCTGGAAAAGGTGAAAAAGGTTCTAAGATTATTCATTTTAAAGAATGCTTTCATGGAAGAACTGGCTACACAATGAGTTTAACGGATTCTCCTGACCCAAGAAAAACTTTATATTTTCCTCAATTTGATTGGCCAAGAATAGATAATCCTAAAATTAATTTTCCCCTTGATCAAAATTTAGATCTAGTGCTAGAACGGGAAAAGCATGCAATTAACCAAATTAAAGATGCGATCACTAACAACCCTGATGAAATTGCAGGATTAATTATAGAACCGATACAAGGCGAGGGTGGAGATAACCATTTCAGAAAAGAGTTTTTAGCCGAAATAAGAAATTTAGCTAATGAATCTGATTTTCTATTAATCTATGATGAAGTGCAAACTGGTGTTGGCGTCACGGGTAATATGTGGGCTCATCAAGCTTTTGGAGATGCTGTTAGGCCTGATATTATCAGTTTTGGTAAA
>JAYZHS010000097.1:0-6768 GCA_036166315.1 Fidelibacterota bacterium | reverse complement strand
CTTTTAAGTAAAGCAGAGACTTACAGAAAAATTTTTCTATCTAGTTTTAAAAGTATTGGTGAGTGGGATGGTAAAAATCCTTTTGAAAGATATGACGATGATTTTCAGCCAACTAGTAACAAAGTTGGGGTTTTAACTCGCGCAACAATTCACTTCAATAAATTAACGCGCTTTTGGAAATCGGTAAAACCTGCAAGCGACGCGATATCAAAGGCTGAAGGTGTACAATTTTTTAAAGGGATTGGAGAGTTACCATTTATTCAGCAGGCCACATTCAGTATATGGGACTCTGAAAAGCATATTAACAGGTTTGCATATGAAAATGTAAATCATAAAAAAATCGTCGATAAAACGAGAAAGCAAAAGTGGTACAGCGAAGACCTTTTTGCGAGGTTTCATATTATAAGTGACACTGGACATTTAAGGCATTGATATGAATAAAGTTACTATCGTTGGGTCTGGAGTTGCGGGGCTAGCAACTGCGACAAGGCTAATAGCCAAGGGGTACGATGTTTCAATTTTTGAATCAGCAGCATATACCGGTGGGAAGATCCATTCTTTTAATTTAGATGGCTATAGATTTGATGCAGGTCCCTCATTATTTACCCTACCACATTTAGTTGATGATCTATTTAAAAACTTAGGGGAGAACCCTAGGGATTTTTTCAATTACGAAAAAAAAGACATCCATTGCGAATATTTTGGGAATGATGGTAAAAAACTAACGGCGTATTCCGATACCAGTAAATATTTTACGCAAATCTATGAACAATTTGGAGTGGATGAATCAATCATGCATAAGTATTTGAAGCGATCTAAAAGAAAATATGAACTAACACAAAATATTTTCCTTCAAAAATCACTGCATAAATTTTCAACCTACTTATCAATAGATATTCTCAAGGCAATCCCATTCTTGAGAAGCTTAGATATATTTAAAAGTTTGAATCAAGCTAATAAGCTCTTTTTGAAAGAGCCACATCTTGTTCAGCTTTATAACAGATACGCAACCTATAATGGATCAAACCCCTATGAGACACCAGGGATTATGTCATTAATTCAGCACCTTGAGTCTCACTACGGCACTTGGGTCCCCAAAAAAGGTATGGTTGAAATAAGTAAATCCCTTACAAGGTTATTAAAAAAGAAAGGGGCAAAAATATATCTAAACTCTAACGTTGACGAAATTATTACGAAGGACAATAAAGCAATCGGCGTATTGTCAAATGGTAAAGAATTTGAATCGGACTATGTAGTTTCCAATATGGATATCTTTTTTACATATAAAAAGCTATTGAAAAATATTGAAATGCCAAAAAGAGTAAATAGATCTGAGCGGTCCAGCTCTGCTGTTATTTTTTACTGGGGCATAAATAGAGTTTTTGACCAACTTGATCTACATAATATTTTATTTTCAGAAAATTATCAAAATGAATTTGAAACAATTTTTAAAAAGAGAGAATTAACGAATGATCCTACAATCTATATTAATATTACATCAAAAGATATACCGGCTGATGCACCAAAAGGTTGTGAAAATTGGTTTGTGATGATTAATGCGCCATATGATTGCAAGCAAAATTGGGAAACAATGATAAAAAAACTAAGGAAAAACGTAATAAATAAAATAAATAAAATGCTGAAGGTTGATATAGAAAAATCAATCCAAGTTGAAAAAATTTATACGCCTAAAACAATAGAAACAATGACCCAATCTCATCTTGGATCATTGTATGGGACATCCAGTAATTCAAAATTATCAGCATTTTTACGCCATCCAAATTTTACGAATAAAATTAATAATCTTTTTTTCACCGGAGGAAGTGTTCATCCAGGCGGCGGCATTCCACTATGCCTAATGTCCGCCAATATTGTTGCTAATGAATTCAAGGATAGGTCGCATGTCAAAATTTAGTAACCTTACAAACTATTCTGCGTTGACAATCTGGATATTTCAGCTTTTTGGGGCAATAGGGATATTATTTTGGGACAGGCAATGGTTTATTCAAGCCACTCCATTTTGTTTACTTTTATATTTTTTGCTTTTAATTATAAACAGTAATTCGAAAAATGTTTTTTACTTATTGATAGTTTTTATCTGGGGTATGCTAGCTGAAATAATCGGCGTTAATACGGGCCTTATTTTTGGCTCCTATAATTACGGTGATTCCTTGGGAATTAAAGTAATGGACGTCCCCATATTAATTGGAATAAATTGGATTATTACTGCAATTATCTGCGGAACCATTGCAAGACAAATAAAGGTTTTAAAATATTTTCAAGTCACAATTGCTATTGCTTTAATGCTATTGCTTGATTTTTTTATTGAACCTGTAGCTCCGATGATGGATATGTGGAATTTTTCTAATACGAATTCTGCGCCATTATCTAACTATATCACCTGGGCCATAGTAGCTCTGCCGTTGCAAATTTATTTTGTCGTTAAAAAATTAGAGTTCAATTTTGCAATATCAGCTAATCTATATCTATCGCAATTGTTATTTTTTGCCGCATTGAATTTTGCGGTTTGAACTAAGTTTTCTTGGCTCTGATTTCTTGATCTATATATAAAGGTAAAAATAATAAAGAGAAACCGTAAAATATATCTTCAAACGGAATGGTGCCGATTCGAAGACCTAAATTATGACTATCATTATACCAAACAATTTCATTTAGAATAAAAGATCCTGTTAGAATTCCATTAATGATAAAGAATGGAATCAAAATAAAAATATATGACACCAGAAATGATCCCAACAGTTCTGGTAATCTAAGATACGAAATTCCAATCAAAATGGCTGCAAGACTTAATGCAGAGGCGGTATAATAATTATCTAAATTCAAAAAACTAGTTGTTAGCAAAAAAAAGATGAGGGCATATGCCGCAAACTTTGTAACAACTGCTGATAGCTTCAATTGTGGCGTTAAGGCTTCTTTGCAAAAATGAATGAAAAGGGAGCTGTATGGTATGCAAATAAAAAATAGCCATTCTTCAAAAGGGAGTCCAAATAAATCTTTTCCGATTAGATAGGTTTTGTTAAAGCCCCATATCCCCCATTTTGTAAAAAAGACATCCCAAATAATAAATAGTACAAACGTAAGTAGAAAACCAGGCGCTAAAGATAAAAATCTATTAAAATAATTAACTTTATTTTCAAAGGAAAGCGCTAAGGGTAGAGCAAAAGCTGAAAGATTAATAATTAAATAAAGATAATTATCCATTCTTTGCGCTGAATGCCCTAAGCGATTTAAGGCTTACAAACAGCATCCCAAAAAATTCACCATCTTCCTTATTCTCATTGGCATGATGTTTTCTATGTTCAAACAATACTGCTTTTAGGTAGGGATTTTTTGGTTTTTCAAACATCTTAATTCTTCGATGAATAAAGATATCATGCACAAACAGATAGGCAACACCATACAGTAGAATACCCAATCCAGAAAAGAATAAAATATCATTCTGATAAAGGCTTCCAAAAATAAATCCTGAAGCACTTGGAATTGCAAATATCAGTGCAAATGAATCATTTTTCTGAAACGGCTTTCCAGTCAAAACATGGTGGTCCTCATGTAAAAACCATAACGGCCCATGCATTAAAAATTTATGAGTTGCCCATGCCGCAAATTCCATAAAAAGGAATGCCGAGATAACTATAAAAAATTCAAACATAATAACAACTAAATTTACATAATAAGTTATTTTTGAAGCGCATATTAAAATTATTTTTTCTTCTTTTTCCGTTTCATCTCCAAAAGCTTCCATGCCGCTTTTGGAATTTTTTCCAGTTCATTCATCTCACCTGCGCCTTGCAACCATTCCCCGCCATCAATAGTGACAACCTCTCCATTAATATAGGCAGCTTGATCGCTGATCAAATATGAAGCTAGGTTTGCAAGCTCAATGTGTTCTCCAACGCGTTTCAATGGGATTCGTGCTTTCATTTTTTTATCAATGCCTAAGCCTGGGGGTGCCAATCGAGACCAAGCGCCTTTCGTAGGAAATGGGCCAGGGGCTATTGCTACAGTTCTGATACCATACTTTGCCCACTCTACCGCAAGGGATCTTGTCATTGCGAGAACACCGGCTTTGGCGCAAGCGGAAGGAACAACATAACCAGAGCCTGTCCATGCATAAGTGGTAACAATATTTAAAATAATTCCGCTTTTATTCTTGCGCATCACCTTGCCAGCCGCTTGCGTACAATGAAATGTTCCGTTCAAAACAATATCAATCACTGTCTTGAATGCGTTGGGACTTAAATTTTCAGTAGGGCTAATGAAGTTACCAGCAGCATTGTTTAATAAAATATCAACAGAGCCTAATTCTTTAACCGTTTGCTCTACCATCGCTTCGACCTTTTCAGGGTCCCTTACATCACAAGGGATTGCAACTACCTTCCCTCCGCTTTTTTGTAGCTCTTTAGCAGCCTCGCTAATTACTCCTTCACGGCGACTAGTTATCACCAGGTTAGCCCCAAGCTCTGCAAATCTAGTTGCCATTGACTTACCAAGACCTGTGCCACCTCCGGTGACAATTATATTTTTCCCCTTAAGTAGTTTTTCATCAAACATAGATAATTTCCCCAAAAGTAATGATTAAACTAAGTATAAAAACAAAAAAGCCCCGATATAAATCGAGGCTTTTATGTTTGCTACCTAAAAAGGTAATTAGTCTTGGTAAGCTTCTTGTTGAGCTTGACCACAAGCATTTACAGCTTGAGAAATAGCTTGAAATACTTCTTGCGGACTTTTTTGATCATTTCTAGCATCTTCCATAGCGTCTCTACCTGCATCTGCACATTCATTCCAAGCGTCATCACCAACATAATTGCCTTCTGCTTGAGCTTCTGCTTTTGCTGTAGATTCAGCTGCGTCAAACGCTGCATCAAAATTAAATCCACCACCTGGTTGCGCTCCTGACATCCAAGCTTGTACTACTGCCTGGCTAGGTCCATCAGGGCCACCTGGTCCACCTGGTCCACCTGGTCCACCTGGTCCACCTTGTCCACCTGGTCCACCTGGTCCACCTGGTCCACCTTGTCCACCTGGTCCACCATGTGTACCGCCATCATGCATACCACCTTGAGGTCCACACTGAACTGGGGAACCATCTTCATATTCATGGTAGGTTGCATAAGGGCCTTCATAATCAGGGCCAGTATCTTTTACACCATTTTGATTGTGATCAACCCAAAATACTGGTGAGCCAGCTTCTAGAGCCATACAATTAGCTTCATCAAAGTTTGGTCCCATAGGGCCATCCATTGGTCCATGGTTACCGCCATGGTCATTTCCGCCATGGTCATTTCCGCCATGGTCACCTGGTCCACCATGTGTGCCTGGTCCACCATCATGCATACCACCATCGTGGTCGCTATGGCATTCGTTATCATCATGGTCACCATCAGGATCATTCATTCTATGTGCTTCAGATTCAAGCATGCACAATTCCATTGCAAGTCTCTGAGCAACTTCAGCGCTTTCGCCGCCTTCATCATAGAGACCTTGTAGCCACTCTTCAAATTCTTCTGCAACTTCACCAGCTGCACCATCTGCGCCATCATTATATTCAGAGTCTACAGCTTCTTTCATTTTTGGAACCATTCCCATAAGATAGGCTTGGTCACTAGGGTCTAATACACCGCGATCCATACCTTCTTGAACAGCCATCATAAAATGATCAGCAGCAGATTTGTGATCCATATCTCCACCAGGGCCACCTGGGGGAGGTCCACCTGGATTGCCGCCGCCCGGTGGAGGTCCACCTGGATTGCCGCCGCCCGGTGGGGGTCCACCTTGAGGGGGTCCACCTGCAGGAGGGCCACCTTGGCCACCTGGAGGCGGTTGTTGTCCGCCAGTTGGAGGTTGTGCAAATAGCATTGAAAATGCAAATACTCCAACTAACATTGTATTAATTAACTTCATTTCATCCTCCTTACAGACGTGTAATAGTTAATTTTCTTTTTCAAAGTTCATTTTTACAATAAATCTAGACACAATATATAATACATCTAGATTAATCGTTGTGATAAAAATCACAAAATTTTTATCGTGACTTCATTAACCTGCCAATTTCGGCGGTTCCTCGGTTAAATTCTTGACCAAAAGCTGCATAATATAGATTAACTTCATAAAAAAGCCTAGCTGCATCTCTATCCACAACAAAATTTGTTGTTTCCAATACATCTCTTGATGGGAATAAAATTTCAATACCCGGTTTAAAATATTGTAATGTAAGATCCAAATCTG
The DNA here is from genome assembly GCA_036166315.1 of Fidelibacterota bacterium. GTDB lineage: Bacteria > Fidelibacterota > Marinisomatia > Marinisomatales > TCS55 > TMED108. Next base: position 519 of record JAYZHS010000097.1, on the reverse strand, counting down.
GATTCATATTAAGTAGTTTTTTTAGAATGAGTACTTCATACAGTCTTCTTTCATACTTTGGAACATCCGGTGACAAAAGAATGGTAAATTCATCTTCAACTGGCGAGGAGCCTATCTTGTTAAATTTAATTAATTCATTTTTGTAGGAATCTTTAAGGGAAATATAATTTACGGTGGCGGTTGGCTGAACAAATGGCTTATCAATGGTAGCTTTACCTGTAACAGAGTAGGTTAGTTTCATCGCACGATTCGCTGGAATATTTTTAACAGCCTTAGAAAGCATCTCAACTTCAAACCCAGCAGGATCTTGCAATGAAGAAGCAAAATAGATTATGCTTTCAGGGTCTACAAAATCCACATAATTCATTTTACCTATAATGTCTAGAAGCATTTTTTTGACCAACACAGACTCGCCAGGTATTCTTCCTTCAAGGATTGACTGGTATGGCTCTTTTTGCGCTAGAGTTTTGTCTTTATCTGCGCGCTTATAAACCTCTTCAACAATTTCTTGATAAATAG
>JAYZHS010000096.1:0-4926 GCA_036166315.1 Fidelibacterota bacterium | reverse complement strand
TTCACTAAGGTGTCAACATACGACACAACAGTGTCTGACCCTGAAGAATTTTTGACTAAATAAGTCACATTATCCACGCACTCTGAAAAGTCAGTCAGTACATCAAAAATGAAAATATCGCTTGTTTCTGGGTTCAAACTGTCGCATTTGGTAACAATGTAAACGCTATCACTTGCAAGCCAATTTTTCTTTACAACTAAAGAATCTTTAAAGTCTCTAAGTGCAGCAACAGTTGTATCCAATGGAAAGAATTGTAGGTTAGACATTAGCATTGACAAGTCTCCGGCAATAGGAATCTTATTTTCAATTGAAAACAGCATACTTGCTGATTGTAATGTCGATCTGATACGGTTTCGATTTTCATAATTCATTTCTTGAACGGGAGTATTGGTCACAGAAATAAATGTCATTGGCTCCATAACGACTTCAAATGGGGCAAGCATTCTATATTTTCCTCCAATGCTCATTCCAGCTTCTAGCGTTCCCCTGCCATCAATTCTTGCTTTAGACTTAACAGTAAAATTTGCCGGATTAGAAGACATCAACTCTACAATCGTGGTTTCATCATCTTTAGCAGATACAGTAGTGCTGTCAAAATAAAAGTTGGAACCTGGAGCTTGATATTTACGCGTAGTGGTACCTAATTCGTTTAAGCGAACAATTGTTTTCGTTGTATCTTTTGACTGGGTGGGGCTCGCTAGAGTTGATAAAGCATTTACTTTTGAAGTATCCCCTTTTTGATTGACACCTATCATATCAAAATCAAGTACAACCGGTAATCGAATTCCATTGTACATTTCAATTTCAAGTTTTGTATCCACAAACTGCATCCCAGAAAATCCTAACGGCATTCCTGCGATATTAAATTCCGTAGGAGGAAATTCTTGAATGACATTGGCCTCCATGGATTCAAAATGCAGCCCTTTTATACCAACATCAACATTCATCCCTCCCAGCTTTGAACCATCAAGAGGAATGCTGCTGGTTTGTGCTTTTAGTTTTGCAGAAGCATCGAGGCTTAATTTTGACAAGGCGGAGTCTTTTCCTGCAGGATTATAAAATGTAAAGCCATCCACATCATATACCTTTGATATTGTAACCCCTTTTTTCAAAACGGTGTCTAATTTTGTAGAGTCTTTTCCAGCTGGAGGTTTAAAATTTTTAAAATTCATTAATAAGCTAACCCCAGCAGGATAGTCGCTTGTAATATTGTTTATTTTTATCTCATTAATATCTGCAGCGCTGGGAGACTTTAATTTGCCAGAGAAAATTTCAACTACCGTCGGAAATTTTGGCTCCTCTAGATCAAAAGGGATTTCTTTTTCAGCGATTTGCACGAGCGCTGAATCAATTCCTGCTATTTTGAGATTGAACTCCATATCCACCTTAACATTTTCACCAGCTTTGATGGTAATTAGATTTGAAGTTTCCTTCAAAGTTACTTTATGGTCCAATCGACAAAAGTTTCCACCAGCTGCTCCTTCTTTATTGCCTGATAAACTGGGGTCAATTGTTACTTTCATACCTCCTATGCCTGCAGGTTGAGCACCCTCCTCTTTTATCCAAAAATAATAATTAGTTCCTGAATTATAACTTTTTCCGCTTGAGAAAGGAAACTCAATACGCTGGGCAGCAATATTTCCATTAATTGTCACTGTGTCTGACTTATCAAATGGAACACCAGAAAACTTATTGTTTGGATTAACTGCGGTTGCATCATCATCGCTTGCGTAAATCTCAAGTGCAAGATTGTAAGAATTGGCATTTGGGTTTTCAAGTTTTATGAAAATACCTGCAAGCGGAGCGTTTCTATCTGGGGTGAATTTCTGCCATGTATTTGTCCAGCTTGTTGTAGCAGCCCCTTGAGTATGGTCAATCAGCGTTATATCTGGAGGCGTTGCTACTTGCGAGAGCTGAAATCCAGAAGTAATAGTTAATTTTGACCCTAGATTTTTTTCGCTTATGGAAGTGCTTTCAGAAACATTTTTTCCTTTGGAGACGGTTGAAGAGCCGTCATCTTGGTGGTCAGCTAAAGACTTAGCTACGGAACTGATTTCAGTTTCCAACTTAGATTCTGCTGAAGTCACATTGCTCGGTATACCGTCATTTGTAAATTTTGAATCATAACTACTGGTACTAATTCCTGCATCTTTTTTAATAGAAAAACTAACGATAGACGCTACAAAATCTGGTAAACCGGTTGGGGATGGTATCGGTATTTCAAAAGAAAAACTTGGCTTAGTGGCTGCAGCTATTGCATTCCATCCAGCTATGGTTATCGTTTGATCGATGGATGGGGGTACGGTAAATTTTTGACCAGCGCTGTTAGTCAATTCACCATTTGGTGCAACAGGATAAGAAACTTTGATGCTGGTATCAATTGAAAATGGAAAATTAACACCATCTATTGAAGGAACTTGAAAAGTAATAGATTTATCAAGATCAATTTCTAATATATCCGCTCCAATTGAAGTATCTGGGAAGGTTCCTTCAAACATCAATTGCATTCCTAAGGAATCAGGGGTAGAAAAGATCTGCTTATTATCAACCATCCCCTCCAGAGAATATTTTTGCTGAACCAAAGGAAACATAAGATCAAAAAACCATGTTGGCATTTTAAATGATGCAGGCCCTTTAAGGTCGCAACTTATCAAAAACGAGAGAACAAATATCAATAGCCCTCTAAAAAACCGGTTTATGCTGATGTTAATTTTTTCTTTAATCATAACTATTATAACTACTACTAATATTATATCAGAAATTCGATTAAAGTTGAGACGATTTCCATAAAAAAAAAGCCCCGACTAGCGGGGCTTTTTTTAACTAAAACTGATCATTAATATCGATAATCATCTGACTTAAAGGGTCCTTGTTTTTTAACGCCTATATAATCAGCTTGGTCTTCCCTGAGTTCAGTCAATTCAACGCTTAGCTTGTCAAGATGAAGTCTAGCTACTTTCTCATCTAGCGTCTTTGGAAGGAGATAAACATCGTTTTCATAATTTTCGCCATTCTTCCATAATTCAATCTGTGCAAGTGTTTGATTGGTAAATGAATTACTCATAACAAATGATGGATGACCTGTTGCGCAACCCAAATTTACAAGCCTTCCTTCAGCCAGCACAATGATATCCTTACCTTTGACATGATATTTATCTACTTGAGGTTTAATGGTATCTTTAGTTTCTCCATAATGTTGATTTAACCATGCCATATCTATTTCATTATCAAAATGACCTATATTGCAAACGATTGTCTTATCATTCATTGCCTCAAAGTGCTCGCCCCTTACAATATCTTTATTGCCGGTTGCAGTTACTACAATATCTGCTTCAGGAATAGCAGTTTCTAATCTTTTTACCTCAAAGCCATCCATCGATGCCTGCAGCGCACATATAGGATCAATTTCAGTTACAATAACTCTTGCCCCTGCGCCTTTTAAAGAAGCAGCTGAACCTTTGCCTACATCTCCGTATCCAGCAACAACGGCTACCTTTCCTGCCATCATAATATCAGTAGATCTTCTGATTGCATCAACCAGTGACTCTTGACAACCGTATTTATTGTCAAATTTAGATTTAGTGACTGAGTCATTTACATTGATTGCTGGCATTGTAAGCGTCCCATTTTTTACTCTCTCATATAGGCGATGGACGCCTGTGGTGGTCTCTTCAGATAAACCCTTAATATTTGATACTAATTCAGGAAAGTTATCTAAAACCATATTGGTAAGATCACCGCCATCATCTAAGATCATATTTAATGGCTTTCCATCCTTGAATGCAAATAAAGTTTGTTCTATACACCAATCAAATTCTTCTTCGTTCATACCTTTCCACGCATATACTGGTATTCCTGTAGCGGCAATAGCTGCAGCGGCATGATCTTGAGTTGAAAAAATATTGCACGAGGACCAGGATACTTCTGCCCCTAGTTTAGTCAATGTTTCAATTAAAACAGCAGTTTGAATAGTCATGTGTAGACATCCAGCAATTCGTGCACCTTCTAGAGGTTTTGATTCTCCATATTCTTCACAAAGCGACATTAAGCCAGGCATTTCAGCTTCAGCTAGTGTTATTTCTTTTCTACCCCATTCTGCAAGCTTAATATCTTTAACTTTATATGGAAGTAAATCCGTTTGAGTCTTTTCAGCTAAAGACATAATTATTTCCTTTCATTTGCTATTAATTGTAAATTATCAACCATATCGGTTTGTTCCCAAGTAAATAATTCTTCTTCGCGGCCAAAGTGACCATATGCAGCAGTCTGTCGATATCTTGGGTATTTAAGATTTAAATGATCAATAATTCCAGCAGGCTTCAATGGAAAAACCGACCGAGCTAATTCAGTTAATTTTTCATCAGACATGATACCTGTGCCAAGCCCTTTAACATAAAAAGATGTAGGATCAGCAATGCCAATACTATAAGAAAACTGAACTTCACATTTATCAGCAAGCTTTGCTGCTACAATATTTTTTGCAATGTATCTGGCCATATAAGCGGCTGACCTATCAACTTTGGATGGATCTTTTCCAGAAAAAGCGCCGCCGCCATGAGGAGCATACCCACCATATGTATCAACAATAATTTTTCTTCCAGTTAGGCCTGTATCTGCTTCTGGGCCACCAAAAACAAAACGTCCCGTACCATTAACTATGAAGTCGTCGCTATAAGGAAGGCCTGATTCATCTAAAACTGGTTTAATAATATGATCAATTATTTCTTTTTCTACAAATTTATGCTCTGCAGTTTCATCTTTAAATTTATCTAGCATATCATCATGCTGGGTAGCAATAACAACTTTAGAAATAGAAATTGGCTTATCATCCTCATAAGCAACTGAGACTTGGGATTTGCTATCTGGTCTAAGCCATGGAATTTTACCGCTTTTTCGATGATCGGTCATTTTCTCAACAAGCCTATG
>JAYZHS010000095.1:0-4281 GCA_036166315.1 Fidelibacterota bacterium | reverse complement strand
AGGTCTGTGTACCTTTTTGTCCTGTTGATTGTATTGAGCCAGTCCCAAATGAAAAATACAATATTCCAATACCTCCTGTGCAGGTGCGGCATGATGAATGTATTGGTTGTCAAATTTGTGCTAAAGCCTGTACAGCTTTAACCTGGGATGCTATTAGAATGATCAAAACTGAAGAGTTTGAAGAAATCTACGATGTGACTGTTTCAGATTAATCAAGCTTTAATTATATCATTTAGTAATTTATTTATTTCATCTCGAATTGACTCACCTTTAACTACAAATATTTCATTAAGGGGTTTTACCGGTTTCATAATTATATGAAGCGGCACTCCCCATTTTCTCTCATCTCCTAAAGTATTACGAAATTTATAGTATGTTGATTTAATATTTAAATCCTCATCTTTTGAATTAAAATCTCCATAATAATCATTCATATTCAATTGACAATTATTAATAAATCTTTTTGATTTTTCTTTTGATGAAAAAAGCATTATCATTGAAAAGTCTATATCCAGATGATGTGAATCATAATATTTTTTTAACTCAATAGCCTCATATTCGCAATTTGGGCACCACTCAGCAAAAAAAGTGATGAATTTTATCTGCGAGGATAAATTTATGATTTCCTTTAGATATGGAATCGATAATAGTGCTTTAATGATATTATGATTTTTAACTTTCTCTAGAGATGCATATTCGTGGTCAATGCTCATTTATTTGTATCCTACAATTATTAATACGATTAACAATGCTCCCAATGAAAGATTGCGATAGAATATAAATTTTTGAAGAATATTTATATCATTTAAATCGCTATGAATTAAATGGGCTCTTGACATGTGTGTGAATGCTATTGCAAATAGTGCTATCAATATTTTTAAATGCATCCACCCTAATTGCAAAAAAGAAGTTTTCTCAATCATCATTAATACGCCAGTCAATGGTATAAAAAACGATGCTGGCATTTCTACTTTAGTGGTTAAATCCAATATTAACTTATGATCATTGGTATCTTTTTTTGATAAAATGATAGAAATAGCCAGGGCAACCCCAAACCAGCTAGCCATGCCAACTAAATGTAAGATTTTAATTATTGTGTAATAGGATTCCATTCATCCAATATGTTTTGAATTTCAGACTTTACTTTTTCTTTTAAAGTATCAATATCAATATTTTTATAATCATCCTCTGGTATTGGATTACCAAAAACAGCGGTTAATTTACCTGGCATTATCCTCCAGTCGTTTTTATTTTTTGCCTCATAAGCACCAACAAGTGCAATAGGTATAATTGTAACCCCTGTATTTTTTGCAACGTGAAATGCTCCTTTTTTAAACTCGTTCATCTTACCAGTTAGCGTTCTGGTACCCTCTGGAGCAATAATTGCAGAAATACCTTTTTTTATAGCACCTTCAAGCTTTGTTAAACTACCTACCGCTGAATTTATTTTTGTTCTTTCAAGTGGAATGAGACCATATCGTGTTGCCAAACCTCCCCAGATTGGCCATGAAAACTGCTCTGCAGATCCAACACCAGTAACAAAATGAGGAATTGCTGAAATTGACATAAATGTATCAAATAATGATCCGTGATTAATTAAATATAAATATGGACCATTATCCTTATTCGGTCTGTTGCCTCTTATTTGAAACCATTGCGCACCACTAATCATAAATAAATAACATAAGACGCGTGCTATGGGATGGATTTTTTTTGATGTGAAAATAATCATCAAAATATTATATAATAATGCACCCAATAAAAAAACTATGGCCCATATGGGCCATATAATTATTGATGCAACTGTCTTAATCATTTTTTTTATCTCTAATTAATTGTATTAATTTATGATTAACATTTGAAAATGCATATTCATCGACATCATTTATTTTGATCCATTTTGAATCATCAAGTTTAATGCTATTGTTTTTCTTTGAAAATAAATACAGAGCTACTTCGGCTTTTAAATGTGAATATTCATGCTTTACAATCCCAATCTTACCTTCAATATTTATGTCTTTTCCAACCTTTTTTCTAAATAAGTCCTCAATATCAGCCCTTTTTTCATATTCTTTAAATTCAAAGGTGGGTAGTTGCCACAATCCTCCAAGCATAACATTATTTGGTCTTTTGTTAATGATAATGTTTTTATTTAATGATATATACCCTGCAACAAATTTCTTTAGGCGTGGAGGTTTTTTTGCTAGGATTTGAGGAAATTGCAAGGGATTGCTTGACTGAAATGCTTTGCAGATATTTTGATTAGGACATGATGAGCACAAAGCCTTTTTTGTTGTACATAATTGACTACCTATATCCATTAAAGCTTGGTTAACATCACCAGGTCTTTGATGTTCTACTAATAATGTAGCATATTTATTAATTCTATTTTTATTCCATTTTGTAAGTTTTTTTATTCCAAGTATCCTTGAAATAACGCGATTTAAATTAGTATCTATTGCAGCAAATTTCTTGTTAAATGCTATAGATAATATTGCACTTGCAACATAGTTACCAACGCCAGGTAAACTCAATAAAATATTGTAAGAATTAGGTATCATACCATTATGTTTGCTAACTATGATTTTAGCAGCAGAATGAAAATTTCTACATCTTTTATAATATCCTAATCCCTCCCACATTTTTAATGCTTCATCAATATTTACTTTAGCTACTGAATCGACAGTGGGAAATTTTCTAATCCAATTTTCATAATAAGGTATAACTGTTGAAACTTGTGTTTGTTGTAGCATTACTTCAGAAAGCCATATTTTATAGGGGTCCTTGGTTAATCTCCAGGGTAAATTTCTTTTGTTGATATCATACCAATCTAAAATTGAGTTATTATTTGTATAATACAATTATTTATTTATAAGTTTATATTTTGACATATTACAATGCAACATACTAAGAAAATCTTTAGCAATTATTTTATCTTCTTTAGGAAATTGACTAAAAATTTGTTTTGCAGCATAATCTATATTTGATTCAATTTTTTGTAGAATATCAAAACCGCTTTTTGTTAGAAAAATGATTTTTGATCGTTTGTCATTAGGGCTTATTTTTCTTTTTATAAAATTATTTCTGATTAAAATATCAATCAATCTTGTTAATGTGCTATTATCAACTCCAAGTCTTTGTGATAAAGAGGTCATATTGATACCTTCTATTGGTATTGAGGATATTACTATTACCTGAGCAAGGCTAAGGGGAAGGTCTTTATTGTTTTTTCTGAAAATTGATTGAAGATCGATCAGCAACTGCTTTAGTAACTCTGCAAATTCCATATTTGTATATTACAAATATATCAAAATGTTATCAATCCTATTTTGGTAAAGATTTTAGTAATTCAATATGGTTAATATATGTTTGCATTAAAAAACTATAATTGTCTTTATTTGTCCCATGACCGACCATTTTCTTGTGATCCATTTGGATTTCATCCATAACATACCACTGTCCAGGTATTAATAATTCATTTTCATTAAATTTTGTGATTGGATCTGGACCGTTTAATCCTGAAGTCGGCCCAAACATAGAAACCTTATTTACTATTCCATCATTTTCAAACCAAGATGAGTCAGTTGAAGACCCGTCTGCATAATATGCTTTCTTCATACCCATAATTCTAGCATTAGATCGAATAATAAATGACATACTTTTATGGGGAACATGTCTTTCTGTGCGATTATCCAGTACAGTGTTGCTGTTGACAAAAGAAAAGTAATATACATCTGAATTAGCTGTAGCGTTAGTGTTGAGCTCACGCGCACCTTGAATACTTACATCCCATGAAACCATATTTTTAGTTCCCCATGCAGGATGCTTTTGCATTCTCTTAAAATACGAAGCCCAAGCTTCATCTTTCTTAATTTTAAAACCCCATTGATCTAAATCAAAATCATAAAAGGAATTTCCCACAACCGCTGCGACCGCTATCATGTCTTGTAAAAATGGTATTCCTGAGCTAATAAATGTAGATAAAGTTGATCCGTTGTGAGGGGTTGAAATAGTTGTGATAGATTTAATTAATCCATTTTCTGATCTACCCAATAATTGACTGGTTTCCATAATACCAGATGTATCTGAAATTGAAGTTCTCAGCAAATAGTCAAGCATCCGAGCAGTTTGGCCACCCATACTATGACCGATGATATGTATGGGGTTATCACTATCCCACTTTGGATAAAAACCTGGATATTTTTTATTATCAGGTTTTCGAATAGTGCCAAACTGATCTGAGTGTCCTTTCCCATAATCAACTTGACCTCCTTTTATCTG
>JAYZHS010000094.1:0-3546 GCA_036166315.1 Fidelibacterota bacterium | reverse complement strand
CTCAGGGTTATCCTTGTTGCCAGTGGTGGGATCCGTCGGGTTTTTGAAATTCGTCGGCACGGCTGGTATCATATAGCGATCATCAACAAAAACACCGTATATAGTGTCAATAAGAGTTTTGGCTTTTTGAGAAATCGATCCCATATCAAGAACAGCTTTGTAAACTTGTTTGCCGTTCAAGCTAGTGAGCTGCCAATCTGCTTTTACAGATATAGTTCCATCAATCTTGGTATTCTTATTTTCGCCCAAAACCGTAATTTTTGCACCTTTCGTGTATGGAGAGTGATTAATATAATCTGCAAAAACGAGGTCCGAATACCTTCCCTCTTTGATTAAAATTGTCTGTCCTCCCTCAGCTGCTTCTAATGCACTAAGTATATCTGGGTAGGGGCAATCAGCTGTTCCGTTGGGCTCTTGACAATTATCACTGTAAAGATCTTGCATGATTTCTGCGTGGTCAATCGTAGCGTGATGCTTGTTGGCAGACCGATCAATAATGTTAAAATTTTCATCGGTATCCATTGAATAATATGCTACTAGCCCAGCGGGGTTGCTATCCTGCAAACTGTCCATATTGGCTTTTATTTCAGCTTCTGTTCTCACAACATTCCAAACTCTAACTTCATCCAAATTTCCACGAAAACGAGCACCTATGAAGCCGATTGGGGTAGCATCAGGAACTTTTCCAGACCATTTAGTTGGATTATTAGTGCTATCTACTTGAACACCGTCAACGTACAACCTTCCTTTATTACCGTCATAGGTGAATGCGACATGATGCCATGTGTTGGGTTTTCTAACATTTTTTATTTGTCGCATTACATCACCACCGTTCGAACTAAAACCATAATATATCTCATTTTTATTTATAAATGTGATGTTGGGAGATGTATAGGAATAATTCCCTTTCCAATGTTCGCTGCCAATGACCTTTTGATGTAATCCAATGCTCGTATCAGCAGTAAATGTCATAGCCTCAAGGGTAAATGTTGAACCCAAAGTCGGAAAATCACTAGGAAGTGTGATTCGGTCTCTATTTTTATAATCGTAATGTCCATGACCGCCATGCTTGGTATATCTATCAAATTTTGCATAATTATTTGCTACTTTGTATTCTTTGCTATTATCTACAATAAAGTCTTGAGAAAAAATTGTGGTAAGAAAAAAATTGATTAAAATAAAATTGTATGTGGATTTCATTTGATGGGTTCAATAAGAGATTAAATCTATTATTGCCTTTATTTTAGTTATTAATAAGGATAGTAAATTTAATAATCAGATAAATAAATTGGCAATAATTGATAAGCGGAGAGGACAGGATTCGAACCTGCGAGGGCGTGAACCCAACTCGCGTTCCAGGCGAGCGCCTTAAACCACTCGGCCACCTCTCCAGAAAAATATCGAGCTATTCTTTAGGCTGTTCTTCCTCCGCTGGAGCTTCTTCTTCCGCTTGAGCTTCTTCTTCAGTCGGTGCTTCTTCTTCCGCTGGAGCTTCTTCTTCAGCTGGAGCTTCTTCTTCCGCTGGAGTTTCTTCTTCCGCTGGAGTTTCTTCCTCTTTTGGAGCTTCTTCTTCCGCTGGAGTTTCTTCTTCCGCTGGAGTTTCTTCCTCTTTTGGAGTTTCTTCTTCCGCTGGAGCTTCTTCTTCTGCTTTCTTTTTCTCAGCTTTTTTCAATTTTGCCTGCTTAGCCTTTTCTTCTGCTTTATCAGCCCGTCTTTTTAAAGTTTCTTCACGATCGGCTGCCCATTTTTTCATTTCTTTTTCAACTTCTTTTTCATCTAGTCCTTGCTGTATCAGATGCCATCTATGAGCTAGGCCGCTTCTTTTCATTAAATTATGTAGTGCATCAGAAGGCTGTGCCCCTGTCTTCAGCCAGTGAAGTATCCGGTCTTCATCTAAAGAATAAGTTTTTTCTTGATCTATTGGGTTGAACCATCCTAATTCTTCTATAGCAGCACCATCTCGCTTATTACGTGAATCCATCACAACAACACGGTAAAACGGTCTATTTCTACGCCCTATTCGCTTCAATCTTATTTTAGTCGCCAAATCGTAATCTCCTTAGGTTTAATTTAGATAGTTATTTTTCTATCTAGCCTTAAAATATAATATTTCAATAATTTCACTATAAATATAGCCTGGAAAATTAACTATCCTTTTTTAGTTTATCAACTACTGAAAGCAAATCTTATTTAGAAATATTTTTTATGAAATTTTCAATTATTAATACAACAAAAGCAGATTTAGGAGAAATTTTAATTCTAAATCAACTTGCCATTCCTGCTGTGAGCAATGTCACCATAGATGAAATGAGCAAATTTCTTGAAATTGCAGATTATTTTAAAAGTATCATAATTGAAAATATAGTTGCTGGATTTTTAATTGCTCTTCACCCGGGGAAGGATTATCATAGCCTTAATTATAAATGGTTTGAAAAAAGATATAAATCGTTTATTTATGTTGACCGGATTGTTATTGGCTCTTCTTATAGAGGAAATGGCCTTGGAAAAGCATTTTATAATGATTTAGCTATATTCGCTAAACATAAAACTGGCGATATCACTTGCGAGGTTAATATTAGGCCAAAAAATGAAGACTCAATGATTTTTCATAAAAAATATGGCTTTTACGAGGTTGGAACTCAAACCACTGAAAATGGGAAAAAAGAAGTATCGCTCATGAAATATAAAATAAATTTGGTTTAAAGATTGGGATTTGAACCCCCGATACGAAACCTTATAGCTATTAATATTTGTATCTTTTTTGAGCTTTGAGCAAATACAAGTCTGCTTTTTCAGTATTACCATCTTGGGCTAATGAAACAATTCTTAGTGCCTCCAGTAGAGGGATTTGCATATTGTCATAATTAGAATAAAATGCATCCAATGCTTTGGCAATAACACTAACGTCGTACCCTGCTTTTTTTGAGCGGTGTTCATTGATTATTTCATAAAATCTTTCAACAAAGTAAGGCTCAACCCAACTTGGATTTTGATTGTACTGCTTGTTGATCTCTTGCTTGTGATGATATTTAAGCTTGGCTCCTGTTGCATATACTCCATTAATAAATGCTACCTTCTCTTTCATTTCTAATGATTCCCAATACGATGCTGGAGATTTTTTTTGTCCAAGTATGAATGTGAAACAAAATAATAAAACAATTAATTTATTAATCATTATTTAGCTCATCATATTTATTTATAATAGGTACTCTTCTACCCATACCAAATGCTTTAGTAGAGACGCGCAATCCCGGAGCAGCTTGCCTTCTTTTGTATTCATTTATTCGAATTCTATTTGATATATTTTTTACCAAATCAAAATCGATTCCATTTTTTATTAATTCGGTAGGTGATTTTTCATTATCTATCAATGCGGAAACTAGTGGACTTACTATATCATAATCAAATGGATCTACTTGATCTGGCCTAAGCTCTGCTGATGGTGATTTATTAATAGAATTTTCAGGAATAAGAGCTTCTTTTGATGTTTCATTTATCCATCTTGATAATTTATAAACATCTTCTTTGGATAGATCCGATATAACT
>JAYZHS010000093.1:0-3694 GCA_036166315.1 Fidelibacterota bacterium | reverse complement strand
GGAACCTATAAATTTCATGATATGGTATATCCGATTGAAAACTATGATCCCAATAGTGGATATACTCAAAAGACATTTGATAAGCTTGTCATTATGTCCCAAAAAGGTGCGGCTTCCACAACTATTGACGCTGAAAGACAAGGCAGGCATTTTATGATTGGAATAAACGAGAATATGAGCGTCGACTCAACATTCCAGTTTGTTGGTCTTACCTTTAGGGGCGGTCGATCTAACGATAGAGGGGGTTCATTCGTAATAGAGTCTTACTCTCAACATTCAGGTGGGGGGTTTAATCAGAGTATTACCGCTAGACCTAAATTCAAAGATTGTATTTTTGTTGATAATGCAACAGGTGGTAGCGGCAATCAAAGCTATGGTCAAGGTGGCGCTGTCTTTATTCAAGGCGCATCCCCAATCTTTGAAAATTGTGTATTTGATAGCAATTACGCAACCAACGGTGGCGCAATATCTTTCAGTGGCGACCCATCAACTAAAGTTGATGTTAGCTATATTCGTAATTCTACTTTTAAAAATAATAATGTATACTCCGAAAATGGAGATGGGTATGGTGGCGCAATCTATGTAGGGGTGGTCAAAGAAATACTTATTACAAATTCTACTTTTAAAAACAATATCGTTTCAGCAAGCAATGCTATGGCTAAAGGCGGGGCAATCTATATTAGCTCTAATTTAGATGTATCTCAATTTCCTGAAGTCGAAGTTTCAAATTCACGCTTTAGTAAAAATATTGCCACTGCTAATAACGGCGGTTCTCAAGGTGGCGCAATTTATGTCGGAGGTCCTTTTATAATGAGTGGATCGGTCCTTGATAGTAATTATGCTCGCACGGATGGTGGAGGGATATATATAAATCAGCCTAGTTTTAACTCATTTGGCCAAAGCCGACAAGGTATTGTTGAATTAATAAATAATACTATTGTAAATAATGTTGCAAGCAGCGATGACCCTAATAATCCTGGTATGGGCGGAGGTATTTACGATCAGAATATTAATCAACATGAAAATATTTGGTTCAATAATATTATTTGGGGAAATCAAACAAATCATTTTCAGCCTGTACACGGTATTCATTTACAAACAAGCAATGGAAATATTGATCAACAGGATGCGACCTATCTTGAATTTGGTTATAATAACATTCAAGATCTTTCTGAGATTTATTCAACTTATACCAACTATCCTTCTCTTGGGACAAATACGATTAGCGTTGATCCGTTTTTCAAAAGCGCAGGCTCTTTTCAGCTATCAGATGGAAGCCCTATGATTGGAGCAGGTGCGCCAATATTTGCAGGCGACATTTCCGCTCCAGCTGTTGATATTGATGGCAACAGAAGACCTTCTCCGTCAGGTTCAAATCCTGACCTTGGAGCCTATGAGAACGCGTTAGCAAAGTCCCCTTACCCTGATGCGGTGCAAGGACTCATTGCGGAAGAGCTAACTAAAAGCGTTCAGCTAAAGTGGTCTGCGAACAATGCTTTAAATATCAAACACTATAATGTGTATTACTCTTTAGATAAAACGGTCAATAAAAGCGAATTGACGAAAGCGACCAGTACAGCTGATACAGCATATCTTGTAACAAACTTAACCAATGGAACTGAATATCATTTTGTGGTTAGCGCGGTAGACACCTTAAACTTTGAAGGTCCATTTTCACAGATGGTTTCTGCGATTCCAAAATTTGATGGGCCTAACTGGTGGGTAGACCCCACCGCTTCAATGGACGGAGATGGTAGTTTTAGCGCACCGTTTAAATTTATTGGAGACGCGATTCATAGAGTCGGTGAGTATGGTGATACGATCAGACTGCAAGCCGGTAACTATGAAGAAAATAATTTATTTTTTACAGCTACTGATCAAACCGGAGGTCAGCCTGGTGGTCAACCCGGTGGTGATCCACAACAACATTTAGTAAAAGAGATTGCTATTATTGGATCTGGTGCAGAAAATACAATAGTGGATGCAAACTATGGCGGCTCTCATTTTACTTTCAACGAGCTAGAAAAAGTATTCATTAGGGGCATCACATTTACCAAAGCCTTTAGTAATAATTATGGCGGCTCTTTGCAGGCGCTCAACGTGGACTCGCTGGCGGTCAGAAATGTCATTTTCCGTGATAACAATTCTGAGCAAGGTGGTGGCGCTGTGGCGCTGAATGGCGGCTCAGCACACTTTAACAACGTTCTGTTTTCCAGAAACAGGGTCTCTTTTGGTGGTTCTGATAATATGATGGGTCAGGGTGGCGCCGTAATTGTATTTAACGGCGGTCAGGATCTTGAATATTCAGATGCAATCTTTAACAATTGTATATTTTTTGAGAATGGTATTGAAACCAATTCTAATGGTGCGACGACTCAAGGGGCTGCTATACATGCAAATGATGGGGCAGGCATTGAAATTATGCAAAGTAGATTTGCAAGAAACTTTATTAATAATAGCGGTGGAAACTCATCGTTTGCTAACGCATTAATAAATATCAATACTGGAAACGCTAACGCTTCTTGGGATGAATACCCAACCCCAGTCATTGAACAGTCCCTTTTTGAAGAGAATTATATTCAATCTGATGGCGATGCATTAAGCTCATTGATCAATTCTAATGCTCCGATTGAATTCATTAATAATCTAGTAATCAATAATTTTGTAGGCGGTAAAGGAGCGCATACGACGATTAATTTGAGCTCAGATCGGGACCAAGGAGGCACAAAGGCAACTTCTCATATTGTAAATAATACATTCTATGGGAATAATGGAAGCAACTCATTTATGGATGTAACCGGTAGCGATGAATATGTATGGGTGACAAATAATATCATCTGGGCTAATAATAAAGGGCAGAATGAAAGCAGCGATTTTTATCAAGCTTCTGGTACCACAGTATATGCTGAAACCAACATTTTTGAATCCGATGTTTCGGGAACATTCACCTCTGTAGATAATATCAATGATGATCCAAAGCTTAGAAATCCAGCTAGCGGTGATTATAGACTACAAGGCAATAGCCCTGCAATTGATGCCGGGGTAGAAACAGGTGATATATTTGATTATCGCGGCTACTACCGTGTTGGCACACCTGACATTGGCGCATTTGAATCCGGTGCAAGTAAATATATCCTTGCGATTCAAGATGATATAGTTGGTGATAAGGATACGACCTTTGTGACTCGCGAGGATACCTTAGAATTCACGGTTACCACAAATGACATTGAAGGAAATTTGGTTAACAGTAATGAAAATGTTCAATGGAGTATTTTCCCATCAGCTAAATACGTTAATCTTATTTCTTCAGATCCTACTACTTCTGGTGGAAGTGCGACTGCAAAGTTTAAGGTTTCAGATCAAGCAAGAAGCAAAGGTTTCCGCTTTAGAATCGAAGCCCAGATCGGTGATGGTATCATGCGTTCAGAAATGTACGTGATTGAAGAGCTGGTGACTGGTGCACCGCCACCGGTCCCAGTGTTAACCATATCACCTGACGGATGGTCAACAAAGCCTGACTTTACAATAGCATGGACCATACCAACTTGGTCTGAAAATAGGGATCTGCTTGGAGCGATTGTGGAGATCAATGATGGAATAAATTTTTATGATGAGTTCATTGGTTTTCCTGAAAATAATCCGCTCAAAGCGTATGCCTTTAGCGTACCAGAGCCTAATGATTTTGATGTATCGA
>JAYZHS010000092.1:0-13099 GCA_036166315.1 Fidelibacterota bacterium | reverse complement strand
TCACTAAATGCCGACAATGTTTCTTCTGTATTACCAGAATAAGATGAACAAATCACCAGGGATTTATCATTAACCCAGTTTGGAACTGAATAATTTCTACTAACAAATATTGGTACCTTCAGCGAATCATTTATGAGTGATTTTGCTAAATCACCACCAATCGCTGAACCTCCCATGCCGCAAATAACGATGTTTGATATAAAACTATGATCATTTATAAGTTTAATTTTCTTTCCAATAGATATAGCTTCGCTCATCTGACCTGGAAAATCGTAAATTGATTTATGCATATTGCTTGAATCTATAGATTGATTTGGATTCATTAAAATTTCCTATTTAAAATTAGTTTTGCATATTCTAAAAGATGCTTTGCATCTTTCTTTGAAATGAGATTCAACCCACTAAGCGCTATGCTTACCTTGTCTTCAATCAAACTCTCTACTTTTTCTTTAATATGATTGCTTTCAAAGTATTCTTTGTATTGTGACAAATCTTTCTTTTTTTGATTGAACTTTGACCACTTATTTGGATCATCTTCCCTTGCAGTTATAGTCATTATAGTTTGTTTTTGTTCATCTAAATCGCTGCCCAGGCTTTTACCCATCAGATTTTCGTCGCCAAATATTTCTAAGTAATCATCCTTTATCTGAAAAGCTAAGCCCAAATTATAGCCAAACTTATATAGCTGATCTGATTCTTCTTGTGACGCTGAACCAAGCAGTGCACCAAGCTCAGCACACAAACCAAGAAAGGATGCGGTCTTTTTACCGATCATCTGAATGTATTGTTCTATGGTTATAGACGTATTATTCTCATACTGTTTGTCAATGCCCTGGCCCTCGCAAACCTCAAGTGCAGCCTCATTGAAGCGTTGGAAAATAATCGGATTTAGCCCTACAAGCGAAAGCTGAGCTAATGTAAATAAACCATCACCGGCTAAAATTGCAGAGGGGATGTCCCATTTAATATGAACAGAGGGTTTTCCGTGACGCTTTGAGTCATTATCCATTATGTCATCATGTACCAAAGAAAAATTATGCAATAATTCAACAGCTAGCCCTGCTTTCATTAAATCTTCAGGACTTGCATTGTATATTTGACCAGATAAATGGACCAAAATAGGTCGCAACCTTTTGCCCTTACCTTTCAATACATAATCTATTGGATCATAAAAATAATTGGACAAATTAGGTTTTAGCGGAATTTTAGCTAAGCCTTTTTCTGTTTGTGATCTTATAAATGAAATATGATCTTGAAAAGAACTAATGTCCGACATCAAACTTGAGTTCACCTATTTCTTTTAATTTTGAAATCACAAGATCCTTTATTTCAGTCATTCTCTCAATGCTCGATGCTTCAAATCGACATACGATCACAGGCTGAGTATTGGAGGCGCGAACAAGACCCCATCCATCATCAAAATTGATACGAACTCCATCAACTGTAGAACAATCATAATTATCCGTAAAATATTTTACCGCTTTTCTTGAGATTTCAAATTTTTCTTCATCAGATTTTGCCTCAAGTCGCATTTCTGGAGTTGAGTAATACTTGGGTAGTTCATCTTTTAATTGGGATAAAGTTTTTGTTGATCGAGATAGAGTCTGAAGAAGTCTAGCTGCAACATAAATAGCGTCATCATAACCATAATAATCATCTGCAAAAAAGATGTGTCCGCTCATTTCTCCGCCAAATTTGCATTCAAGCTCTATCATTTTTTGCTTTATAAGAGAATGGCCTGTTTTCCACATTACGGGTCTACCGCCATATTTTATAATCATTTCTTCAAGCGATTTAGAACATTTCACATCAAATAATATTTCATCACCTTCTTCAATGATCTCCGGTAAGAAAAACGCCATAAGCTGATCTGCCCAAATAACTTCACCTTTTTCATCTACTACCCCTATTCGATCTGCGTCACCATCAAATGCTATACCAGCATCAAACTGACCTGTTTTCATTTTAGCTATCAAATCTGTTAAGTTACTTTTTACTGTTGGATCAGGATGGTGGTTTGGAAATGTACCATCTACATCGCAGAAAAGCTCTGTTAAATCAATATTCATGTTTTTTAAAATTTCAGGTGCACATATAGCGCCGGCTGCATTTCCACAATCCAGCACCACTTTCAATGGTTTTTTAATGTCAATTTTTGAGCTTATCATTTTCTTATAATCAGATAGGATATTATATGGTGCCTCAGATCCTTCGCCCACTTCATAATCCTCTTGTTCAATAATTGATCTTAAATTTTGAATGGATTTACCAAATACCGATTTTTTATTTCGCGACATTTTAAATCCATTAAATTCAGGAGGATTATGACTGCCGGTGATCTGAACAGCTCCAGCAACATCCAACTTGAACATTGCAAAATAATTAATGGGAGTTGGAAGAATTCCAATATTAATAACATCTGTTCCAGTGGAGAGTACTCCAGTCTTAAATGATTCTATTAATTGCGGAGTAGTCAATCGAACGTCTCCACTGAGAGCAACCTCTTGGCCACCTGCTCTATTTATAAAGGTGCCAAAGGCCTTCCCGAGGTTTTCTACTACCTCCGGCGGGAAATCATCTTCAACTTTTCCTCTGATATCGTATTCACGAAAAATATATTTATTAATATTCATCTGATAGGTCTAAATAATAGGGTATAAAATTACTTTAAAAATTACCTATCTGGTTTTGGTTTTTTTCTAAGTTCTTTTTTTTGGGACCGAATTTTTTTGGATTGAATTCTTTTTTCATTGGAGGCAAATGTTGGCTTGGTGGAGATTCTTTTTTTAGGCTTTACGTTAAGTTTTTCCAGTTTTATTCTTAGCCGATTAAGCGCAATTTCTTTATTTCTATGCTGGCTACGCTCATCCTGGCAAACCACAACAATTCCAGAACCCAAATGCGTCAATCGGATAGCGCTATCGGTTTTATTTGCATGCTGACCCCCTTTTCCGCTTGAACGAAATGTATCCACCCTGCAATCTTTCAATAAATCTTCATTCGATTTTGGAATAGCGATCATTGAATGATTTTTCTCAAGCTTCCATCATTTTCTTCAATGATTCGTTCTGCCTCCAAAGGTTCACAAGAATGATGGATCATCACTATTGCCGTTTTAACCGACATGTCTGCTTTAAGAAGTACGTTTTTAGCCTGTTCATAGTCAACTTTAGTTAATTGATTGATAATTCTTATACCTCGATCAATTAGTTTTTCATTAACTGCCATCAAATCAACCATGAGGTTACTATAAACCTTTCCAAGTTTGATCATACAGGTTGTTGATATCATATTTAAAACCATTTTTGTAGCTGTACCCGCCTTCATTCTTGTTGATCCAGTTATGATCTCCGCGCCTGTATCTATTGAAATTATGACATCTGTATTTGCTTCCAGGAAAGGGGTTTTATTGCATATTAGGTATATTGTTTTAGCCCCAATCGATTCAGCATACTGTAGAGCAGATTGAACATATTTTGCCGCGCCGCTTGTACTAATACCTATTAATACATCGCCTGGATGTAAGTTTGCTGCCTTAAGGTCAACTACAGCCTGTTTAGGGTTATCTTCGGCTCCCTCAATTGATTTTCTTAGCGCTTGATCGCCTCCAGCAATCAACCCTTTAAATAAATCAGGTGACGCAGAAAAGGTTGGTGGAATCTCTGATGCGTCAAGCACGCCTAAGCGACCCGATGTTCCAGCGCCAATATAGAAAATACTACCACCAGATTTTATTGCATCGGTACAGATACGGATAGTCTTTTCAATATCGCCTATTGCAGCTGCTACCTTGTCTGCAATTAATTTATCTTCTTGGTTAATAACTTCAAGAATTTCGATTACCGATAATTCATCGATATTGTTTGAATTGAAGTTTTGCCCTTCGGTATTTAAATCTTTTCTTTCAATTGAATCCATTAATACAAATTAATACAATGACTGTATCAATGCTTATGATCTTTTTTAAAATATAATGTTTGTAGCTAGACTATTTAACCAAAATCATTTTTTTGGTAGCAATAAAACTATCTGCATGAATCTGGTAAAAATATAAGCCTGAAGGCAGTTTTCTATTATTGTTATCAACCGCATTCCACGTTATTACGTGTCTGCCTGGTTCAATATCTTGGTTGATAAGTGTAGTGACTTTGCTTCCAAGAATATCATAGATATTTATGGATACTTTTGATCTGGAAGGAATATCAAATTGAATCCGAGTAATCGGATTAAAGGGATTGGGATAATTTTGCTTTAAACTATAAGACTTTGGAATGATATCATCCTGCACCGATAAGGCAATGTATTTTCCTTCAATGTTCAATGTAAATCGAATATTGCTATAGGTAGTGTCCTTGCCATCGGTAACATTAACATTCCAAATGAATTTTCCTCTAGGGCTACGATGTTTGTCCAAATAACCAAGAAACCGTTTATAGGATATAGAGTATTCAGTATTATACAAAACCGAATCTATGCTTTCTGTATTTAGTTTTCCATTTTGATCGATTATTTCATACCATGAATTGAACAGGTACTGCAATTTGTCATCATCTGGATCTGTTGATTGGTGCCATTTAAAATTAGCTTGAGAACCCTCAAGATTATTTATGGTAATCACAATTTCAGATTCATCATCTGGGCTTTGAAACGATAAATTTGTTGGCGGGTCGTTAAGCGATTTGACATGAATGAATACCGAAGCTGTTTTACTATTTTGAATTCCATCATTCACATTGTACTTGATACTATCTTTTCCGTAAAAATTATCGTTCGGTATATACATTACATCAGGTAGTTCGCCTCGTAATTTTCCGTTTAAAGGATCTTGGGTAATATTAAACGTCAATAAATCAGAATCTTTATCGCTGGCTTTTAAAGATAGTGTAATTGCGCTATCCTCAAGGGTATGGTAAGATTCGCTAAGCACCTCCGGAATCGAATTAACAATATTAAGATTAATGATTCTAGATAGAGAGTTGCTTAAGCTATCCCCATCGCTTACAAAGCTCAAAATCGCTCTTGTCCCTTTGGTTAAATCCTTGCCCAATAAATTTTTGTACTTGATCAGTGAGAGTGAATAAGCATGATTAGCTCCGATAAGATCGGGGGTGGTAAATGTAAACACTTTCCCTGATCCATCACTTTTTATATCAGGGTAAATATTACTATTTTCAATGAATAATGTATCCTCGCCAGAAATAAATGGCTGTATCTTAATTATTGTCTTTGCTATTTTATCGTTATCAACATCGCTAATAGAAAGTATGTCTATACTATTCTGATTATTATTTTTTGGAAATAAATATCCTTCATTGCTTACTTGATTGATCTTCAATGTATCTAAATTGGCCAGCTGAAGTTTCGGGCTGTCATTAATTGGTTGAACGTTTATTTTTATGAAAGATGAATCGCTATTGTCGAATCCATCATTAACAACAAATCTAAATGAATCGGGACCAAAAAAGTCATCCATAGGAGAATAAACAAGATTTGGAGCATCCCCAGCTAACTCCCCAAATCTAGGCAAAGAAAAAACATAGGAAAGAGGTGCATTTTCGCTATCGGTACCTTTTAGCTCGATTGACATCTTACTATCCTCCTTTAGCGTAACATCTTGAGCAATAGCAACGGGCTTTACATTTGCGATCACATTGAACATTGTTGATGGATTTGAGGTTAAAATATTCCCGCCAAAATCTTCAAAGCCTCCAATTGAAAGATAAATGGTTTCGCTGTAATCAAAATCAACAAGCGGGTCTACTGTAATTACTTTTTTATCGGTATCAATGCTTGCATCAAACGCCAATGAGTTTTCTGGGTTATTTTGCCTATTTAATACAATTAGTGAATCTACATTTACATCATTAATCTCTGAATTATCAATATTTCTTATCTTTTCTGAAAACGAAATAATTATATTGGCATTACGTAAAATATTAGTGGATGAATTTGCAGGGTTTATAGTTACAACCGGCAATACTTGATCCTTAAAAGATGCGCTATTTTTCGTCTGATTTACAATGGCGCCGTTACCGGCTGCATCAAAAATAGAACTTCCATCTTTTGGCGCAATGGTGATGGCTTCAAGTCCATTAGGAGTGCCATTGAAACTAATAAATAAGCGTACTACCGATTCACCACCTTGCAATGCGGAGGCTGAGCTAATTAATGGGGAATCAGTCTTTTTAATCCCTATGATTTGAGCTGCGGTTGCTGTTCCTTGGTTTTGCGCAAAACTTAAAGTGAAATCGTTCATTTCTAGCGCGCCCGAACCATTTGAATTCGCATAGACATCAACACTAAAACTCACATCAATGTATGAGTTATCCGCAGCAAAAGTGATTGCACTAATGGTGGGCTTTGTCTGGTCATTCAACGTACCCGAGCCATTGCTTTGTGAGGTAGCGGCTTGATTGCCGGTAGCATCAAAAATACTATTGGCAAGCGGTGCAACGCTGATTACTTCCGATCCATCCGGTGTACCCGATAGGTTAAAGCTTAGGGTGTACGCATTGCCGTTTTGGGTGATGGCGGTAGGGGTTGCGCTGGCTAGCGTGGCCGTGCCACCACTAATGCTCAAAGCAAAATCGCTGGCCTCTAGGTTGCTTTGATTTTCTATGCTATTAAAAACGCTTTCATTGAAATAGGCCTGTAAACTAGTATTGTTATTCGCGACAACGATAGAATCAATTTGAGGGGCAGGATTAACATAATCTATCCATGCGCTGCCAAACTTTGTCTCAACATTCCAATCTATACCTGCTGACCACATATCGCCTCCGTACTCATAAGCGCCAATATCAGGAGCGCTTCCAGAATAGGAATCGGTTATTCCAGTAATCACCGTTCCGGCATCCACTAAAACTGAATCGGGATTAGGTCTAAAATCTAAATTAGCTACATCGATAAATAACGTTGACACGTCTCGACCTGACTCATAACCATTTTCATTATGATCATAGGTACCAGGTACTGGGTAATTCTGGTAAGAGCCGGTGCGATGCCCCGAGATGCGATTTGCTACATTATTTCGCGTAATCGATCCAGCATTACCTCCTTGACCGATCATGATCAATATATCATTTTTGTTGCCAGGTCCATTGATCACGGTGTTATTGAATATTTTATGCTCATAACCTTTAGCCATGATGCCGCTATTTCCCAGATTCCACATCACGTTATGATGCATTAGCCCATTGTTTCCAGCGCCATTGCCATCAAATCGGGCACCATACTTCTTTGAATCGTGTAGCCAGTTATAACGTATAACCGTGCCTGGCTGCGCACCGGTCATGCATTGGATCATTGCTCCATCGCTTTGCACATGACCTGTGTCGTAGATATTATTGTACTCAAAGAGAGCGCTATCCCCTCCTACCACAGTAGCAGATGCGCCTAGTCGGTGCATGGTATTGTTTTGAAATTTATTATTCTTCCCGCTCATCAGAACAGAAACCATGAGTCCGGTGAGATCTGAAGAGGTATAATCAATGTGGTAAAAATAATTATTCTTGATCACATTATTACCCCCGCTGGTCTCAACGGCAGAGCCATCGGTAAAACGGAAAGCAGAATTGGTTATACTAGTATAGCTGCTCGATTTTATTTTGGACACATCTGGTTCTTGACCAGAGGCGCGCAACATGCGCTTGCTAGAACTTGGATAATAAAAATTGCATTGATCGACTTTTGACCGATTGGATTTATAAAAATAAAATGCGGTTCCAAAGAACTCTAGATTTCGTAATTCAACATGATCTGATTTGGAGACCACAAACGCATACGATTGAACTTTTCCTCGAATATTGAGCTTATTGGGGTCTTGTCCAGATGGCGCCCAATAGTATAATACATTCTTAGTTGGAGCGGTATCTAGGAACCACTCCCCTTCTTTGTCTAAAAATTCCAGCCTGCCTTCAAGAAAATATTGATGCTCTTTGGTTTTCCATTCGTTTTGCGGAACCGGGTCATAGGTAAACGTATTACCAGTATGCGAATTTATTTTTCGCGACCAGGTACGAAAAGATCCAACATTTAGTATGCCAATCGCTTCCTTGTTGGTTTCATCAAGATCAAAATTTTGAGCACTTAAATCAATTAACTCGCCCTGATCGTTTGTTTTGACTTGATGAATTAAAGTACCATTTCCATAAATATTAGGTGTGCTCTGTTTCATGGTGCCGTGCGCCCAGTGATTTTCCGTATCAAAAACACTGCTATCTGAGAAGCTAGCATTGGGCCAGCGCGCCATAACTTGCTCTTCTCGATCAACAAATAATTGCCAGATATCAAAATCGATCGTTGTTTTCCAAATATTCCCCGCGTGTTGCACCCAGTTTGAGTCGATGGAAACCGTTCCATCAAAAATTACCCTTTCATTATTATACCTGGTAAAAACAAGTGGCATTCCATCCATACCATCGTTATCAGTGATGTTTACAATTTCATGATAGGTTCCGCCACGAATAAAGCAGGTATCCCCTGCGCTCATGACCGTGGCAGCGTGCGCTACCGTTCGAAAGGGATAGGAAATCGATTTGCCATCATTGGTATTATTATTCCCATAGATAGCAACATAGTATGACTCACTTTTTAAGGGCGCTAGTAGCAGAATTAGAAGAAAAAACTTCAAGCAAATATGGAGATGAATTAATATAAAATAACCCCAGAAATGGTGCTATTAATTAATCAATATAAGGCTAGTCATCTTTTAATGACTGAATCAATCTCAGCGAATACCAACGATCGATCAGATCATTCATATCCCTGAGATATTCTTTATAAATTCTCTTAACGATTTTCTTTTTTCTGTTGACCGAAGGGTCGCCATTCATCTTGATCGAATTCAAGTCTTCAAGAGCCATTTCGGCATTCTCTTTTTCTTTTAAAATCCAATGTACCGGCTCGAACAGACTGGTAGAAACATAATTGCTTCTTGACCCGCGCTTTAAAGTGATCGGGACATCTTGTTTTTTCATCGCGCGAACTTTGCTTTTGATATATTTTTCCGTTTTACCTGTCTTATGCGCCAATTGCTTAACCGAAATAGACTTGGGGAAATGTTCTAAAACTTCAGCTATTATCTGCGATGAACAAGTGTCCAATCCGCGTCTTTGTAGGGTATCTGCGTATTTTGTCAACATTTTTTTACTTACCTCAGGTTCGAAAAGTACAAAAACTTTTGAACGTTTGTAATAAAAATCCGCTATTGATAACCGGTTTTTACTACTTGAGCTAAATCACATGGCAAATCACAATAGCTAGCTATATTCGCTACGTAAATAGTTGATATTCATATTTAATACAAATTTTTTGCCTGATCCGATTGAAATAATCTTCTATTTATGGAGTAGTTAATTTTTATATTTTTAGTTAATTTTATATTGTGATATTGTGCATAAAAATTTATCAAATAATACGTTAATTATTTGCGTGGAGAAAAAGTATGAACATAATTAAAAATTTACGCCTAACTCTGCCCTTGGTTTTTACAGCAGTAGCGTTTTCCCAGCCTAGTGTTGCGGTGTTGGACTTTGCTGCTAATGGCCTTCCTGAGTATGAGGTTGAAACACTGGTAGAACGTTTGCGTTCTGAGCTGCCGAACACCGGTGCTGTGCGCCTGGTGGATAGAAAAATGCTTGAAAACATTCTTAAAGAACAGGGATTGCAACAGTCTGGGTGTACCACCGATGAATGTTCTGCGCAGATCGGGGAGCTTCTTGGTGCCCAATTTATGATCAGCGGCTCGATAGGAAAATTGGGGGATAGTTTCACGGTCGATATGAAAATGGTTTCGGTCACGACGGGAGCTGCGGAGAGCGCCAAAAGCCTTACCTTTGAAGGAACGACAGGTGGCTTGTTGATCGAAATGCAGATTTTAGCGTGGGAGATTGTTGATATGAAACCCCCGCAACCTCTGATTTTAAAACGCACAGGAGCCGAAGACGGTGAAAAGGTTACGGTTGCTATTATGGACTTTGATCCTAGGGGAATAAGCCAACTTGAAGCGCAAACCTTGACCGATAGATTTGCAACTGAGGTTGATGCGACTGGCAAAGCAATTTTAGTGGATCGACGCCAAATGATGGAGGTCATGGAAGAGCAAGGATACGATGAAGCTGGCTGTACCTCCGAAGAATGTGCTGCTGAAGTTGGGGCACTGCTTGGTGTAAAATTTATGATTAATGGTGCGATTGGAAAATTAGGCGATACCTACACGATCGATGCGAAAATGTTTGAAGTGGCCACCGGTGCTGCGGCCAAGACAAAAAATGCAACTTACAACGGCCCTGTAGATGGTCTGATCACGGAGATTGAAATACTCGCTTGGGAGATGATGGGTGTAAAAGCGCCTCGCTCGCTTCTACAAAAACGTAAAGGTACTATCACCCAAGAGGCTTTACCCGCACCAAAGACACCGCTCGCTGCGGCGGTCCGCTCAGCGATCATTCCTGGATGGGGACAGCTGTATACCTCTAACGCTTTAGATAACGAACCTCTTTCGCGGCAAAAAGCACTGTATTTCTTTGCGGGTGAGATGGGCGCTGGAGCGATTGCTTACCTTCTCTATAGCAATATGAATGCTTCCAATGATGATACCAGAAAATTTCATACCGATTATTTGGCAGCCACCGAATCGGACCAAATTAGAAGCTTGAAAACAAAATCCGACAATGCATCCAATGATGCTAAATCGTCTAAGAATCAATTATCGATCCTGATGTACCTATTGGGAGCGGTCCATGCTTACAATATTGTTGATGCTTATATGAATGGGCCTAATGAAGAAATGGCATCTAGAAATAATAAAAAAATCGATCTGGTCTACGATCCAGAACTTAACCAACCACAATTGAGGTTTTCCATTGCGCTTGATTAAAATATTACTTCCAACCATTACTCTGTTCATAATTGGATGCGAACTCTACGATAATTCAGAGCTAAATCCGCGTGATTTGGATTCGAATTACACGCCTGGACTAGTGTTTGACCCATCCACAAATTCAACGTCGATCGGCGCTGCTGCAGAATTTGATGTATTTGTCGTTGCTGCAGAAAATATTTCAGGTATCCATGCCCAAATTGCATACGACGCAAATCGCCTGACTGTAACCAATGTTAGTACTGGTGATTTCTTTACCGATAGCGTACAGACTGGAACGTCATCGTTCTTTGTTTATGATGATGATCCCTCGGCAGGCATATTGGATATCAATTATTTTTATATGGGCAATGAGGTCGCCAAAACCGGCACGGGAAAAGTTGCCACCATCCTGTTCAATACGAAGCAGTCATTTAATGAATCCATCCTAGAGATTACAGATAATTCTGAATTGGTGGATGAAGATGATGTCGAAGTGCAGATTCTGACCTTTGGCTCAGCAACAGTAAGTTCAAACTAGTTAAATAATTTTACCACTATTGAGATTAGAGTAGAAATTAAGCTGGATGATAATCCACTTTTGATCTAATGAAATTAAAAACATACATACGAGCCAATTTATTTACCGCTCTCCTTCTGCCCTCGTTAGCGTTATCGCAAACGGTATACACCTTCACCAATGCGGGCGCAACAGGGAGAACCGGCCCCACCCAATCACAGATAAATTCTACCTACACTGGTGGCAATACTTTAAACGGCGGGGTTACCATCAACACCCAAGGAATTCAGGAGTGGACCGTACCAGCGAATGGGGTCTATACGATTGAGGTTTGGGGTGCTCAAGGAGGAAACACTAATAATGCTACTGGTGGTAAAGGAGCCCGCATGAAAGGTGATTTTACCTTATCGCAAGGTGATGTACTGAAAATCTTAGTAGGTCAACAGGGGTTGGGAAATAGTTATGATGGTGGCGGTGGCGGTGGAACCTTCGTGGTTAAAAAAACCGGCAACGCTTCTACCGATATCACGGCACTGATCATTGCAGGTGGGGGCGGTGGATCAAACACCTACAGCGGTAATGATAATGGAGGTGATGGCTTAACCGGAACCACGGGAGGTTATGGAACCGGCAATACGGGAACCCCGGGTACCAATGGATCGGGCGGTTCGGGTAGTTATTCTTCTAGCGGTGGCGGTTTATTAACCAATGGAGGAAATCCTGGATGGAGTTCTAGCTATCAGGGTGGAGGTAGGGCCTTTGTCAATGGTGGTGAAGGGGGCAGTACAGTTGGTGTACCAGCATCAGTTGGGGGATTTGGTGGCGGTGGATCCGCGCATGGAAATAGCTGTATCGGTGGTGCTGGTGCTGGTGGATATTCCGGTGGTACCGGCTCTAACAGCTACTGTAACGCTGGTGGCGGTGGTGGATCCTATAATAATGGATCAAACCAATCGAATGAGGCAGGAGCACGCCAAGGGCATGGACTGGTCACGATCACAGCCTGTTTAGGCTTTTGCTTTGAATCCATGACCCTCGCATCAAACAACAGCTACGCGGATGTTACCCTTAGCGCGGGTGGGTTTGATACCAATGGCGGTAGTGGCGCGATCGAGGCCAGTGATTTGGCTTTGACATTTTCACGAAACTTAGGTATCGCAACCAACACGGTAATCAGCAGCATAAAAAAGAATAACAATACCTCGGAAGGAAGCGCTGGTGCGTTAACCGGTGGTGAAACGGTGATTCGTTTATTCCTTACCGTGACCGGAACGCCGGTTGGTATAGAGTCAATTACATTAAGACCTGCTAGTTCTACCAGTATCTACAATGCAAGCGGGACCGCTATGCAGTCCACAAGTTCAGTGAGCGCTACGCTAAAAGATCAAAACGGACCATACTTCACGGGCGTTTCGATCAATAATACAAACACACAAGTGACGGTAGCCTTAAGCGAAACCGCCTACAGCGCCAATAACGGTAGCGGTAGCCTGGCAAAAGAGGATTTTTCATTAGCGATCAATGGCGGTGCAGCTACCTTAAATAGCCAAACGCCAACGGCGCTATCCCAAAGCAATAATAACTACACCCTTACATTTGCTACGTCGGGAACTGCAAACGGTCTAGAGGTGCTTACAGTATCCCCAGTTGCAAATTCTATTTACGACGCGAGCGGAAATGTCTCAACGACAACGCAAAACAATAACACGGTCAACCTT
>JAYZHS010000091.1:0-16254 GCA_036166315.1 Fidelibacterota bacterium | reverse complement strand
ATAACATCACTTTTATTTGCCTTCATAAGGTGGAGTCTAGAATCAATAGATTCATGGAAAGTAATTTCACCGTTCATACCAGCATCTGTGATTTTTTGTATCTCTTCAATTACAGATATATCTACTTTGCTCTTTTGTAAGGTATAATAAGCTAATTCATCAAGAGACTCTTTAGAAATAAATGTGCTATCAAAGTCAATAATCAAGAAATCTGGAAACATGGCAACGCGCTATGAGCGATTGTT
The DNA here is from genome assembly GCA_036166315.1 of Fidelibacterota bacterium. GTDB lineage: Bacteria > Fidelibacterota > Marinisomatia > Marinisomatales > TCS55 > TMED108. The sequence continues at coordinate 16,009 of JAYZHS010000091.1, read as the reverse complement.
TAGGCTGTGTTGATTGTAAAAGTAATCCTCTAGTTTATCTAACATGCGATCAATGGTAAAATTAGTAGCTATATGTTTTTTTGCTAGCACTCCCCATTCTGAAATTTGCTCTGAGCCATGATTTTCAATAGCAAATTGAATGGCTTTAGATATAGCGTCAACATTAAAAGGTTCAAAAATATATCCAGTCTTTAGGTGCTCCATAAGCTCAGGGACTCCATTCACATTAGCAGCAAGTACGGGGCGTCCTAATGCCATGCTTTCCATAACAACGTTAGGCATCCCCTCTTGCCTAGATGGCATAATAACATAATCTGCAGATAAAAATATCGAATCAATATCCTCTTGAAAACCAATAAGCTTAACTTTACTATTTAAATTATTTTTCTCAATTTGGTTTATTAATTGATTCCGATCCTTTCCCGTTCCAGCAATAAGTATATGAAATGGTTTTGCTGTACTATTTAATTTGCTAACTGCATCAATTAAGAGATCAAAACCTTTCTGCGGAGTTAATCTTCCAGCCGCAACAAATACCAAACTATCTTTTTCAATGTTCCATTTTTTTCTAATATCGTATTTATTAATTGAATTGCTTAATCGTAGGCCATTATATATTACAGTGGTTTTTTTCTTATCCATCCATGGAAATTCATTGTAGGCTTTTTGAATAGATTTTGAATTGGTTATTATACCATCTACTATTTCAATGGTCTTTTTATATTTCCATTTATCTGAAAATAATTGAATCCCATTTCTAGCAATGATAACAGGAACCTTTGCCCACCTAGCAGCTATACCAGCTACGCGAATATCTTTATTTAGATTAAGAACAATTACATCAATTGACTTTTCTTTGAGTATTTTTTTGGTATACCAAATTTTAAAGGGATTATAATCAGCATAAATATTTAAAGGAAAAATATCTAGTCCAGATTTTTGTGCTCTATTTAGAAATTCAGAATTAGCTTTACCAGAAATAATAACATTATGCCCTCTTGCTTTTAGCCCTCTTGCCGCAGTAACCATCCATTTTTCACCACCACCCCATTTATGTGTTGAAATTGAATTGCTAAAAAAAATGTTTAATTTTTTCATCTTCAATTAATCAAATTGAATATCATATAAGCGTCTGTAGAGCCCATTTTTTTCATACAAGTCTTGATGCGATCCAACCTCAACAATATTGCCTTTATCAATAACAATAATCTTATCTGCATTTTGAACGGTTGATAACCGATGCGCTATTACAAGTGCCGTTCTATCTTTCATTAATGATTCAATAGCTTTTTGAACTTTCTTTTCCGATTCTGTATCAAGCGCCGATGTAGCCTCATCAAGTATTAATATGGAAGGATTTTTTAATAAGGCTCTAGCTATAGCAATTCGTTGTTTCTGGCCGCCAGATAGCTTAACACCTCTTTCGCCGACTACGGTATCAAAACCATCTGCTGTTTTATCAATAAATTCTAACGCGTTTGCCGCTTTAGCTGCTTCTCTAATTGCATTATCAGTTTGATCAGGTTGTGCATAAGCTATATTATTTCTAATTGTATCATTAAATAAAATTACTTCCTGTGTTACAATTCCCATATTATTGCGTAAGGAATTTAGAGAAGCATCTTTAATATTATTTCCATCCAACAGCACGGCCCCAGAACTCACATCATAGAATCTTGGAATTAAATCTGCAATTGTTGATTTTCCGGCACCGCTGGGGCCAACAAGAGCAACAACTTCACCTTTGTTAATTATGAAACTAACCTTATCTAAAACAGGGCCACTTCCCTCAATATATTGAAAGTGTACATCTTTGAACTCTAAGGAATCTTTAAAGCGCCCTAGATCTATAGGATCTTTTGCTTCAACAATCTGTGGTTCAGTATCTAATAAATTAAAAATACGTTCAGCAGAAGCAGCTCCAGTTTGAATTCTTAAATTAACATTACTTAATTGTTTAATTGGACCTAAAATGGAAAACAATATCAAAATGAAGCGAATGAAATCTTCAGCAATAAGGCCTCTTTGCAAGATAACTTCATTGCCGCCATACAATAAAAGTATAACGCCTATAATCACCCCAAAGCTTTCTGTAATTGGCGCAGCAATTAAATCTAATCTTGCCCTCTTCAGATGAAGCGTAAGATAGTTTGTTGTTTCTTTAGAGAACTTTTTGATTTCTTCTTTTTCATTTACAAAAGCTTTAACTATTCTGATCGAACTCAATGTTTCGCTCAGTATTTGCATAATTTCAGCAATCTTTTTTTGAGTTCGTCTTGATTTTCTTCGAATACTTTTTCCAATCGTGATGACAGCGATACCTGCGAGTGGAATAATTATGATTGCAATCAATGCTAATTTCCAGCTAATGATAAATAATAAAGTGGCAAAGGTTAAGATGTTGATAGGTTCAACAAATAATTTTTGAAAGGCTATCCCAAGCGCTCCTTGCAATTGCTCGACATCATTAATAATTATCGAACTTATCGAACCGCTCTGCTCTTTATGAAAATACCCTAAAGATAATCCCTGAATATGTTTATATAGACGATCTCTAATATCTTTAACAATATTTAATTGCACTATATATAGCAGTATATTTTTTAAATACAGAAAAATATTCTTTACAAAAAAAACGCCTAATATTGTGATGCACAATACTTTAAGTGAAGCCAATGGCGTTTCTCTTAATATTGCAAGGTTTGTCCAATATTTTAGAGCTTCATTTGGAGTTAACCTGTCTTTAACTGCCCACTCTGCTTGAGACTTAAGGATTGAATCAAAGTCTAATAATATATTATTGATTAAAGTTGCCGTGAGCCAAATAGAGATACTATTTAGCAAAACAAAAACTATTGCTGATAATGAAGACAATAGAATATAGGGCCAGTAAGCTATCATTAGTTGACCCATGCGTTTATATATTGATTTAGACATTAGATTATCTTTGATATTTATAGCTTAGTATCAAAATGGAATATAAGAGAAAATATTGAAAGAAAATCTAAGGTTTCATCGATGATTTTCTTGGAAAAATCATTTTTTGATGCAAAATATTTGCTTCTTTAAACAAAGGCCCCTTTGATGTAAATCCTAATTTTGAGTAGAATCCAATAGCAGACTCTTGACTATTGAGAAAAATAATTTTTCCTTGAGGAATTTTATCAATAATAAACATTGTTAATTTTCGACCAATACCTTTATTTCTATAATTTTTCAATACTGCAAACCTTTCAAGTTTTGCAGTATTGCCAATTTCTCTCCATCTAGCAGTGCCAACAGCCTCTTTATCAAAATAGGCAATAACATAAATAGCGCTTTCTTCAAATGCATCTATTTCAATTTCAACAGGGATCTGCTGCTCATCAATAAATACACTTCTTCTTATATCAAGAACGTTTTTTTGCTCCTGAGGAGTACGGACCAACTTTATTTTTAGTTCCATGATTTGAATTTCGGTTTTAAATACTCAATTTTCAAGAATTTCTCTAACTTGAACTAACAGGCTAATATTTACTAATTTCAATGATGCGTAGCAAAAATAAACAAATACTTGTTGTAGGTGATCGCGTACTTATCAAGCCGGATAAAGGAGAACAAAAATCAAAGGCAGGTTTATATTTACCTCCAAGTGTGATTGAAAAACAAGAAATTCTAAGCGGGGTAATTGTAGAGATAGGCCCTGGTATTCCCCTAGGAAATCCTGAGGAAAATATTGATGAACCTTGGTCAAGCAATGACAATTCTAATGTAAAATATATACCTACTCAAGCAGATGTTGGAGACATTGCCCTTTTTTTAAATAAAGCTTCAATTGAAATAAAAATAGAAAATGATGATTACCTTATTGTACCGCAATCTGCTATTCTAATTCTAATTAGAGATGATATAAATAGCTTAGCCGATTAATTAATTATCAAAAAATAATTTTTTTTACGAAGTGAACCTTGAAGAACATCTAAAATTATTTAATATTTTTCATTTTAAAAGTTTTGATGAAATTGAAAATTTTGCCTATGCAAATTGGCCTAAACCAACTAAGAGGGAAATAAAATTTCTTAATCAACGTGAAAAAGCTGACCCATCATCAGACTTCAAGGATAATTTAAAATTTTATAGCGCTATTGGTAAATCAGAAATACTACAATCCTTAATACTATCAGAGAGATATGGCTCATACGAGTCTAGTAGTAATTTTATTGTAAAAAATTTAAGTGGTTTAAAAAAAATTTTAGATATTGGTTGCAGTACTGGGTATTTAACTACCTATTATGCATTAAAATTCCCAGAGTCATCATTTATAGGAATTGATTTTTCTTTAGAATCAGTTAATAAAGCAAATACCATGAAGGAAAAATTGAATCTTAACAATGTTGATTTTATTATAGAGGATATGAATAGTATAAACTACCCTGAAAAATACTTTGACTGTATTTTAGATACTCAAAGCATTTACTACTCGAAAGATTATTCAAAGACCTTTAATCATTTAAAAAAAGTTTTGTCAGATGAAGGGTTATTAATTACTATTCCAGGGATCGGTGAAAAAGACCTAATTAAGCAATATATTAATGAAATAGAAGGGGCTGGTTTTTCAATACAATATTTTAAATTTATTGAAACTAAAAATCTTGGCAAAACAGAATACCTGCCAACAATTACCTGCAGCCTTAAAAAGCCAAAAGAAAAAATTAATATTGATCAGATTATCAGTAAGCTTTTTAATTCATTATAAAAATTTAAAATCCATTATCTTGAATGGTAATTGATACAGGGCAATGATCTGAGCCCATTACATCGTCATGTATTTCAGCGTCTTCGATCTCTGAGATAAAAGATTCATTCACAAAGAAATAATCAATACGCCATCCAACATTTCTTTGTCGTGCGCCAAACCGATAGGTCCACCAAGTATATCTTTCAGGCTCGGTATGAAAATGTCGAAAAGTATCTACCCAGCCAGATGCAACGTATTCATCAAGTTTTTCTCTTTCTATTGGCATAAAGCCAGAAGTATTAATGTTTTCTTTAGGTCGCGCAAGATCAATCGGGTAATGAGCGGTATTCCAGTCTCCAGTTACAACGACATTGGAGCCATTTTCCACCTGATCATTAATAATAGGTAAAAGCGCATCATAGAAGTCCATTTTATATTTTAATCTAATTTCATCTTTTTGACCATTAGGAAAATAGATGTTATATAATAAAAAGTTTTCATGCTCAGTAATTAATACCCTACCTTCGTTATCAAAGCGCTCTATCCCTAATCCTTCTTGAATGAAGTAAGGTTCCTTTTTTGAAAACGTAGCTACTCCACTATAGCCTGGTCGTTCAGCTGAATGCCAATATGTGTAATAGCCATGATCTTTGATCAGAGAAGATCCTAATTGATCTATTTTAGCTTTTGTTTCTTGAATGCAAACAATATCGGGTTGAACTTCTTCAATCCAATCAAGAAAGCCTTTCTTTTCGATTGCACGCACCCCATTTACATTCCAGGAATATATTTTCATTATTTACATTAAGTTTAATTTTAAGAATAGTAATTTATTTAAATAATGTACCATAGTAAATTTTATTATTGAAAATATTTTGTTTTCTTTAATAATAAAGATCAATTTGTAAAATTAATGAATACCAATAAAGTTCAAGAATTAATTCAAAATGGAATCACGAATTCCAAAGTTGAAGTAGTTGATACCACTGGTACAAACGATCATTTTAGCGTTATAGTTATTAGCGATAGCTTTGAAGGGCTTTCACTTATCGAACAACACCAAATGGTTTATAAGGCAGTTGGTTCGTTTATGACAAATGAAATTCATGCTCTTGAAATAAAAACGTATTCAACAAAAGCTTGGAAACAAAAAAATTAATGAAAGTTATTAAATGGATTTAAGTGAACAAATAAAATCAGAAATTAATGAGAACCCTATAATCCTTTATATGAAAGGAACTAAAGAAATGCCAATGTGTGGATTCTCTAATCAAGTAGTTCAAATACTTAATCATTACGGCATCCAATATAAAGATGTAAATGTTTTAACTGATCCTTTGATTAGAACAAAGCTTTCTGAGCAATCAGGTTGGCCTACTATTCCACAGCTATTTGTAAAAGGTAAGCTTATTGGTGGCGCTGATATAACTATGGAGCTACATCAAAATGGAGAGCTCATGGATATATTAGATGTTTCTGAAAATTAAGATATAACACTTGGTCATTAACCAATAAGTCATATAATTTCGCCTTCGATATTTAATGTTGGCCCGTTCGTCTAGTGGTTAGGACTCAGGATTTTCATTCCTGCAACAGGGGTTCGATTCCCCTACGGGCTACAAAATTTATGAGAATTACAAAAATTAATTCTTTGCAATGAATCTGCCCCTCCATCCCTTTTTTGTCCATCTTCCAATTGGCTTTCTAGTTGGGGCCTTGATATTGCATACTGTACACTTATTAAGGCCAAATTGGATATGCAGAGTAATTGGCCTTTGGCTCACAGGTCTCTCTGGGATTTCATCATTATTTGCTTCAATTACTGGACAATGGGAATTTACAAAAACGGAAAGCAAAGATTACTCCCAGGAGATTATTCAAATTCTTGAAAAACATCAATTAATGGGAAATATTGTTACCTGGGGAACAATAATATTTTTTGTTATTTGGTTAAATATGTACTTCAAAAAAATGGATGACCATCGAATAGATAAGGTTGCATTTCTTATTCTATTTATACTTGTAGGTATTGTTTTGTTTACAGCTTATTTAGGTGGAACGCTTGTTTGGAAATTTGGAGTAGGAATAAAATAAACTATCTATAATCCTTACCTCTTTTTAAATAAACATAAAATGAAACATAGGTATGAGAAGAGAATAAACCATACCCGCCATTTATGTTTGACCCTGGAAGCGTATATATATTATTTCCAAGTGGGTCGCCCTGTAAATAATCATAATAGTTTTTATCGGTAGCTTGGACGGTAATTAATTGTAATCCGTAATAGTTAAAATATAACCAACTCATTCTGATTGGCCCTCGCTCAATTGACCAAACAAAAGGATTTGCCCTAGATGGATTGTTGTTATCATCTCTTAAATAGGGGCCTTTCCAAATAACATTAACAAAACTTGTATCATAAATTAAATTGATATTTGTTGAATCGCGCTTGCCATTCCAATTGTAATCATAATAATCAGAGTCTGTACCTGGCTCAAGACCTTTAACATCTGTTTCAAGGGCATAGGTTAGCGTGCGAATTAATTTTGATGATTCATCTGTTTCAAAATCAAGTGTAAACATTGGATATGAAGCGAAACTACCTGTGAAGCACTCACCATAATTGTATTCCAATGTATCTACTTTATCAGCTATAGGATTCCCTTCGCTATCTATATTCTCTACATTTATAACCTTAACGGGTAAAGTAGTGCCATCTCCGCAAGTATAGTTTTTTATTTCAGTATTTGGATCAATATTCAGAGATTTAGGAATAGTAGTTTCTGATGTTAAGACTTTACCATTGACTGAAACTGAAAGTTTATACTTGATGCCTGTTTTGAAAATAACTGATGGATCTGTTTGATATCTGCCGCTATGACCAGGCACTAAAGAAGCTTGATATTCGTTACCATCACCGCTTATTGTTACAATAGCATCGTTAATCCATAATTGATCTGCATCAATTATCTCATCAAGCGAAGCAGAGCGGGAAACATAAATGGTGTCATCAATCATTGGCATATTTCCAGATATATTTCCAAATACTACATACTTTTCTAGATAAGGAGATTCAGGATCATTAAAATTATCACATGCTCCAAAAAGCATAAATAAGATAAATAAAAAATATAAATTTATTTTTTTCATTAGAAATTCCAGGTGATACCAATTGTCGGAATTATTGGAAATAGACTAACAGGGTTTCGTTGTATTCTACCTTCATCATCTTCATCAACATTAGGCTCTCCCTTATCGGGTCTTCCATTGCCATTATTATCATGATCTTTCCTATCCCAGTCTCTATCATCATCTATCCCATTAAAAGTATTACCCAGTGGATACGTATAAGTGAAAATATTTTTTCTGTTGTATGCATTGATGACCTGCATAAATACATCAAATTTTCTTCCTTTGAAATCAAAATGGCGTACTGCGCCTAGATCCAATCGATGAAATGAAGGATATCTTCCTCCGTTCCTTGTCGCAGGAATTGTGCGATAACCTTGTTGGGTTTCCCCAGGTAGGTTTTGAAGGAAATATCCATTGATAGGAGTAAATGCCTGACCGCTTTGCAATGTAAATTTTAAATTATATTCCCATTTTGGACTGGCTTGATAATTTGCTAAAACATTTATTACATGAGAACGGTCCCAGTTAGTGAAATACTCTTTACCATTCATTAGTTTTCTACTTACAGACCAGGAATATCCAGCCCATCCACTAAGTTTTCCAGTGGATTGTTGAATGAACAATTCAGCGCCATAGGCATATCCATCTGCAGGAGTAAGTAAATCTAGTAAGCTTTTATTTTCAAAACTTCCATCAGTAGTTGCTCGTGACTCCTCGTAGGTTAACATGTCTGTAATTTTTTTGTAATACCCTTCAATTTGTACTTTTAACCCTCTTCCAATAAATTGCTCATACCCTAATACAGCTTGAGATGCGCGAGATGGCTCGCCGGTTTCATCAATAGCAAACCAGCTATCTAAAATTTGAGCAGTGAAGTCATCTTGAAAGGTTGAAATAAATTGATGATAGTTGCCAATAGCAAAATTAATAAACCTGCTTTCATCAATGATAAATTTTGTACTTAACCTCAGATCTGGATATAATCCATCACTGTGAGAAGAAAAAGTAATGAGCCTAACTCCGGGCTCTATGATGAAGCGTTGATTAGGTTTCCATTTTATTTTTGTATAAAATGCAGTTTCAAATGGCTTTGTTTGTGAATCAAAAAGAATTCTATCATTGAATTTTGAATTATATGTTATACTAAGACTTTTAGCCTGTGCACCAAAAAATACGTTAAAATCTTGATTGTGAAAATATGCTAAGTCTCCAGAAAGTGTTTGATCTGATAAAGGGTTATATTCTTGAATACCAGCATCACCGCCAAGACCAAAGCGGGTATAAAACTGACTATTCGCGGCAAGAAAATTGCCAATCAATTTTTCATTAAAAACACGACGGTATGATAAGCTTAATGTTTTGTTTCCCCAATCTGACTCTAAATCTAAATCTTTAAACTTTAAATCATCTACGCCTCTATAGAAACTTAGTGATATTCTATCCTTTTCATTTAGATCCGTAAAAACGTGTCCTTGTAGATCGTAGAAGTAGTATGGTAAATCAAAATTAACTGGTAATAATGGGAGAATTTTATCGAAATAAGTTCTTCGACCTGCGACTAACCATGCACCATTTAAAAAAGGTCCTTCTAGCGTGGTTTGTGCAGATAGTAGCGAGACACTACTACTTCCTTCAAAATTATTTCTGTTTCCTTCACGACTCCTTATGTCAAGAACAGCAGATAGTCGTCCACCGTATTCTGCGTTATAACCTCCTTTAATCAACTCAGCATCTTTCACCGCATCAACAATGAAGTTTGAAAATAGACCTCCAAGATGAGATGGATTATAAACAGTTATTCCATCAAGTAATATTAAATTTTGATCAGTATTGCCCCCTCTAATCACGAGCCCTGTACTAAATTCTGAGGTTGTTAATACACCAGGTAGCGATTGAATAGTTCTAAATATATCTGGCTCTGCAAGTGAAGGCTGCGCTTTCAATATTCTCGGAGAAAGATTGATTCTACTTGGTTCAATTTTATTTAATCTTTCAATTTCCTCAGCAGTAACATCAACTTGCATCAACTCAATAGATTCAGGCTGCAAGGCAATATTATAATTCTGTGATGCAATTTCACTAAAATTTATCGATTTTTCGTAGCGTTTGTATCCAACATAAGAAACCACCAATTGTGCTTCTTGGATTGCGATATTTGAAAGCACATAATACCCATTATTATCTGTGGCCATTCCTTGGCCGCTTTCCCTAATGAAAACGTTGGCCCCAATCAATGCTTCGCCTGAGGTGCTATCGGTTATAAACCCATAAACCTGATTAGTAGATTGTTGGCAAAAAATAATTCCTAACCAGACTGATATTGCAATACTATTTCTTTTGAGTAATTTCACTTAATATTTTCTCCGCATGAGTGTTAACATTCATTTTTCTATATATTTTTTCAATTTTACCTTTTTCATCTATTACAAATGTAATTCTTTTAGTCCATAAAGAACTATTTGCACCATATTTTACAGCTACTTCTTTTTTTGAGTCAGATAGTAAATTAAAAGGTAATTTCCATTTTTTCTTAAATTTTCTTAAAGACCTTGATGAATCATAACTAATTCCAAATACCACTATATTTGATTTTTCATATTTATCATAAATGTCGCGGAACCCGCAAGCCTGAATAGTTCATCCAGGTGTATCTGCTTTAGGAAAATAATATATCACTACACGTTGCCCTAGATAATCAGACAAATTATGAACTCTTTTATCTTGATCCTTTAGCGAGAACAAGGGGGCCTGGTCTCCAATATTTAGCTCTATAATAGACTTTCCAGAAAGTGTAGAAAAGCTAAAATAGGCTAAGAAAGAAATTAAAATGAAAATCGATAGCTTCACTAAATTCAAAATTTCATTAATTATTTAAATAGCTTAATGTTTCAGTATTGTAGGGTATTGGTTCAATTTCAAAAGATTCAAAATGTTCTTTAGAGTCACATACATTACTTTCAATAAGCATAGTTACTTGATCTCTTGTTATTGGGAACCAGGCAAATCTTTCAAAGAAAAAAGCTAACATCTTTACGCCAATGGCTGGCGCAGGAATCATCCATTTTTTCTTACCATATGAAGCTGCCATTGTTTTTACAAGATCTGGCCAATAATAGGCTTCGCCGCCAAGCAGATAGGTTTTCTTTTTGGAGTTTTCCAATTCGATAGATTTTACAACAAACTCGGCAACATTCTTGATATGAATAGGAGAAAGTGCAAATTTTCCTGCATTCAATGGTAATAATCCAGAATGAAAATTTGGTGAAGGAATCGGCAGTTTTAACATATCTTTTTTTAATTGAGAGCAAAATTCAGGTCTACCGCCTCCCCTGGGGTCCCCAAAACATAATGAGGGGCGAAAGATTGTCCATTCTAAATCAGAATGTTTTAAATATTCCTCAGCAAGATATTTTGTGCTTTGATACTTAGTACCATCAACTTTTGCTCCATTAGCGCTTACAAGAATATATCGTTTGATGCCGTATTCTTTTGCAAGATCAACAGAGTCTTTTACCCCATCAAATTGCGTCTCTTGAAAAGTGATTCCCTTATGTGGAAATTCTCGAACTAAACCTATGCTGTAGATTACTACATCTGCCGATTTAATCAATTTTGCCATTGCAGCTTTATTAGTTAGATCACCTACAATGATTTCACATTTGCTAGCCTTTAATAATTTTTTTTCAGAGCTTTCCCTAACTAAAAGCTTTGGACTGTACTTATGACTCAATAACTCATCGATAATGTAGGAACCTACAAAACCAGTTCCTCCAAATAATGCTACTTTCATTGTTGCTTATCCCTGATTTCTTTATGTTTTTCTTGATAATTAGAAACTAAAATTTTATCAATAACTTTCTTTCTGTGATTAAAAATCTTTTTTAAGTCATTTTTAATCCATAGAAAGTGTAAAAGTCTCCCCAATACTCCAAATGGAATTGAATATCTTACAATATCTTTCATTTCAACACCTTGGTCAATAGCCTCAAAAGTATGGGTATGATGCCAGAAAGAATAGGGACCTTTGAGCTGTTCATCAACAAATTTTTCTGGTGGATTATACGCTGTTATCAAAGTTCTCCACCGAACAGGTATACCAAATAATTTAATTGTGTAATCAATCAATGTTCCTTTCTCCATTACAATTGGAGATGGCGTTAAAATATTAAAACCAAGTTTACTTGGTGTAATTTCAGCAAGATTCTCCGGTTTTGAAAAAAAATCAAAAACTTTTTCCAAAGGAGCATCAATTCGCTGAGTAATATTTAATTCATATATTTTCATAGAAATAAATTAAACTATAATTAGAAATAGTCAAATCGTTATTTGAGCGTTTTGAGCGTTATTAATTTTAATATATTTGTCTATATCAAATTTTCTTTTGCATCCATTAAAATTCATATACCTAATTTTACCAAAGATCGGTCTTTCAAACCATGGCCTATCGTGAACCCCTCCTATGCTCCAAGCGATTCCAGTATATCCGTTTGGATCTCTACCATCAAGTTCATATTTATCATTTAAGTCTATTGCAATTTGAAGCGCAGTCTCAGGGTCAGGGCTCCATTCTAGTATCTTTTTAGCCCAATACATTCTTAAGTAACCATGCATTTTGCCTTTTTCTGTCATTTCAATTTGAGCTGCATTCCATAGATCGTCATGTGTTTCAGCATTCTCAAGCTGCCGCGGTGTATAAATATACTCTCTTTCATCAAGTCTGTGCTCACTGAGTGTTTTTTTCGCCCAATCTGGAAAACCATTAAATGAATCATATTCATTATTATAATAACAAAAATTTTCTGACAGCTCTCTTCGAATGATCAGCTGCTCAAGAAAGGAATCTTTTCCATCGCAATCTTCTATTTTTGAAACTCTAAGTGCAATTTGTTGGGCTGATATTTGTCCAAAATGAATATATGGACTTAGGTGAGAAATTTTATTTCTATTTGGATTGTTTCTTAATTCTCCGCTTTTATCAAACCGCTCAGAAATAAAAGAATCAAGCATCTTTTTAGCCATTTTCTCCCCTGGTTTAATCCATGATAACTCGCCTACAGAAAGATCAATTTTTAAGTTTTTAATTAATAGTTCGGAATCAAAAACATCTGAAACTCCAACATATTTATAGGGGTGGCGTTCAATTTTTTTTATAGGGGTCAAAAAATCATCAAGTTTAGATAAAAGTTTTGGCCGGATTGTGTACGCAGCATATTCCTGTTTATCAGAAGCGCTCCATATTGGAACTATATTATGCGCATCAATAATATGCATAGGTATATTCAACTTTTTAGCAATGGATAAAGTTCTGTTCCTATAGACTTTTAATGGCGAAAAATCTGTAACTAAAAATCCAGCTTTACTATCTCTTACAAATTTTGAAACAGATTTATGCACAGATCCTTTATAGACAATGAATGGTATTTGATTTTTCCTAAGCTTTGCGGAGGTTTCTTCAAGTCCTCTTATAAGAAATCCATACTGTCTAATATTTGATTTAATAAAGTTTCCATTTAACGAATAAAAAACGATTAGTGGAACTTTAAATTGAAGGGCTTTTTTTTGAGCGTAGAGCAATGCCCAATTATTTTCGGCCCTACGGTCTCTTTGCATCCAATAAACAACAGGGCCTTTTGAGTATACTTGTGTGTTTAATTTTTGGATACGACGCGTATCAAAATCAGGCATCTAGTCCTTTTAGATTAGCTTTGATAAGTCGTTATAAGTTAAAAAAGAGTTATCTATTTTACTTTTAATATCTGAAAGTAAAAATAAACCCTCTCCACCAAAAAGTATCTTAATATTTAGTTTTTTTGCTACCTTGATACTCTCAAGAATTTGATCAATAGTTTTGGATATATTATCTTCAACTACAGCATTGCAACATTGCAGATTGCATAAGTAAAACAGAACTACATCTATATTTCTTTTTAAAATAATCTCAGCTAGCTCCCCAAGCTCAGCATGGGAACCAGCATTAAAAACGTTGTAACCATTGTGACGCATTAAAACCTCGGACATTACTACACCTATATCTGGTAAATTATCTTCAAAATTTATACATAAGGTATTTTTGCCATTAAAATTGCCATTTGGCTTATCCCTATTTAGCGCATCTACCGATCGAGTAATTATTTTTCTAGATAAATATGCATCAGTATGTACAATTTCTTGATTGGTTAGTTTTTGTTCTACGATATTACCAGCAACATCAACAACAAAATCAAATAAATCAGCGATTGGTGTGCCATTCATGTATAGACCATTAATAATTGTATCTACAGTGGATTCATTTGCATCAAGACTAGCATCTGCAAGTTTTGTAGATAGCTGTTTGTATTTTTGCTGATTAATAAGGCCATAGACAGCCTTATGCTCCTTTGATTTTAAGCTAAGGAAATCCCCTCTGCTGCGATTGGGGTGTGATTTATAATATTCGCGAATATGCTGCATAGTAAATTTACGATGTCCACCCGCAGTTTTTTCGCATCCAAGCTTACCGCTTTCAGTCCATCTCTTGAGCGTAGAAATGTTAATCCCTAATATTCCTGAAACTTCTCTTGAGTTTAAATATTTCATACATTTAAATTATTTGTTTTTATTAATAAAAGCAAATAGAAAAGGAGCGTTATGAGCTTTTATATGTCTAATGAAGATAATATTTTGGAGTATATTTCTTTTTGTTCCTCGCTCTTTTTATCATACAACTTAACCATCATCGCCATTCTTGGGTTTTTTTGAAAAAAAGATCTATGCTTATCAATGAAGTTCCAATAAAGCGCATCCCATTTATTGCACCAGCTGCCCCTTGAGTAGTTACTCATCTTTAGGATATAATTGCTACCATTAATATAGGGTTTTGTAGACATAATGCCCCCATCTGCAAATTGGCTCATTCCATAGACATTTGGAACCATAACCCAATCATAGGCATCAATAAATAACTCCATAAACCATTTATAGACACTATTGGGATTATAATTAAGAAGACACATTATACTTCCAAGTATCATAAGTCTTTCAATGTGATGCCCATACGCATATTTAATTACATTCTTTATAGTCGCATCTACTGGTTCAATACCTGTAGTTGCGCTATAAAAATTTGAAGGTATCTCCTTGTTAAATCCCCAAAAATTCCTTGTACGCTGATATGTTCCTTTTGATTGATAAATTCCTCTAATAAATTCTCTCCATCCAATTATTTGCCTAATGAATCCCTCTAAAGAGTTTAATGGGATTTTATTCTCTCTCGAGAATTCCAAAGTGGTATCAATAATTTCTTTTGGTGTAATAAGACCAATATTTAACGCTGGTGTTAAAACGCTATGAAAAATAAATCTATGCTCCTTTGATATTGCATCTTCATAGGTTCCAAATTCTATAATTTTTGTTTGTAAAAAGCTCAAAAGAGCTTTACTTGCCTGCAATCGGTTGATCGGATAATTAAATGAATCTAGATTTCCATAATTCGAATTATACTGATTAGATATTTTTTTAGTGTTATTTTTTAAACTTAAAACATCATAATCATGAATTAAAACTTTTGGAATCGTGATTTTTTTCGGCAATTTTTTTCTATTTTCAGCATCAAGGCTCCATTTGCCACCAACTGGTTTATTTTCATCACCTATTAATATGTTTAGCTTCTTTCTTTGATTCATATAAAAGGAGGACATTAAAAATCTTTTTTTATTAAAAAAGTAGTCCTTTATTTCGTCATTTGTGTTAATAAACCCAGGTGTATCATAACAATAAGATTTAACTTTAAGTCTTTCCAAAGACATTTTGAATCTTTTGTTTAAAGTGTAATCATTTAGCTCAGCATAATGTACTTCAGTGATTTTATTTTCTTTTAAAAACGCATCGTAAAATTTTGGGTATTTTATTTTTTTTAGATCTATTCGAATCACGTCATAACCATTTTTCACTAATTCATTTTGATACGAATCAAGACTTAAAAAATGTAAAAGTAATTTCTGCTTATGAAATTTTACGGGATATTCATGATCTTGAAAAAACAATGGATCTTCAATAATAAAAACTCTACGGCTCTTAGATAAGATTGGATTTGGGTAAAAAAGTTGATTGGGAAAAATGATGGATCCTTTCACTGTTTACTTTTTCTACACCTTTTGCTACAATATTTCACGCCTGACCAA
>JAYZHS010000090.1:0-3823 GCA_036166315.1 Fidelibacterota bacterium | reverse complement strand
TACCTTTAAATGCTGCATCTTCAAAAGATTTAACCATTTGTCCTTTTTCAAACCAACCCAAATCTCCACCTCTTCCAGAATCAGGTGCGATTTGATTGCCAGGATCTTGAGTATGAATATTAGCTAGCACTGAGAAATCCGTGCCATTTTTATAATTTTCAATTATTTCAAAAGCTTCTTGTTTTGTTCTATTTGTATCTTCAAGAGAAGCTGTTTTAGGCCAGCTAACAAATGAGATATGTCTTTTTTCTAGCTCTTCAAACTCATCAATTCTATTCTTGTATTCATTTTTAAGATCTTTTTCTCCGGGCTTAATAACTCGATCTTGAATTGAGTTTTTTGGAATATGTAATGCCGAGATAGTATAATCAATATTTCGTTTTATATATTCTTCTTTTACTTCAGCATCATTAACAACTGCTGACATTTTTATGATTTGCTGTAATTTATACCTTGGAAGATAAAAGTCTCGCATCCATGCCTCAATGGGAGCCCAATCAATCATTCCAGGGGTATTTAGCGCTTGCATATAATAGTCTTTGTCGAAAACATTATTTCTAAAGAAGATTTGCTGAATATCAAAAGGAGGATTGTTTCTTAGATGATATAAAATTTCATCGTCAGAAACTTTTATATCTAAATCTTCAATTGCTTGCTTAGTTAGCCTCTCTTCAATAAAAGCATTCCACACTTGCTGTCTGATTGTTTCAAGGTATTGATCAGAGATTTCTGTACCAGAATCTTGAATAGCTCTCAATCTTGCTGTTACAGCTTGATTAAACTGGTCAGGAGTAATTTTATCACCATTCACCGATCCAATAGCCTCTGCAGGATTAACCCTTCCAAGTAATTGATCAATGATATTTGCACCACCAACTAACCCACCAACGCTCATACTTAATAAAAATAGAAATAAGAGCGCCCATAAAAAAACATGAGATCGATTACGAATTGATGTCATCATTGCCATATATTTTTTCCTTAAATTAAATAGCTTAATTTGTAATTAAGGGTGGAGAATTTATGATTTAGTTACCTCTAAACGCAACTGGTCATACCATTTATAATTAAATTTATTAAAAGTATAGATTAAGTGAAAAATGATTTAAATATATGTTTACATGAAAAAAGGTATAAATATCCATCCTAAAGTTTCTGACCATCCCTTGATAACTAAAGGTCCACTATCTACGCTTTACAAGGATCTTGTCAGGTGCAATGCTTGCCCTAGAATTGTTGATTTTCGTACTAGGGTTGCAAAGGAAAAAAGGAAGCAATATCAAGAGTGGACTTATTGGGGAAAGCCTATTCCAGGTTACGGAGATGTTAGCGCAAAGCTTTTAATTTTAGGCTTAGCACCTGCAGCTCATGGCGGAAATAGAACAGGAAGAGTCTTTACTGGAGATAAATCTGCAGATTTTCTTATTAAATGCCTTAATCAATTAAACATAACTAATCAACCATATTCAGATTCATTAGCTGACGGCTTAATTATGAATAATGCATTTATGACACCTGTCTTAAAATGCGTTCCTCCATTTGATAAGCCCACTGCAGCGGAATTAAAACAATGCTCTGATTATTTTTCCGAAGAAATGAATATACTCTCCAATGTAAAAGTTATTTTAGCGCTAGGGAAGATTGGATTTGATGGATATTTGAGATATATTAAACAAAATTTTGACATAATATTGAAGGATTATCCATTTGGTCATAATAAAAAATATAACCTTCCTAATGGAAAAATCCTTTGGGGTTGTTATCATCCGAGCCCTAGAAATGTTAATACTGGTCGATTAGATGAAAAAATGATGATTGATTTGTTAAAAAAAGTTAAAGGATATATTGCATGAAATTTAAAAAACTGATTTTATTTATTACATTTTTATCATTATTGCTTGGGGAGAATAAGCGTCTATCGTTTGACGATGTTCAAGGTAAATCACCATTTGAATATGCTCGATTAGGTATGATGAAATGGCTTCCCGATCAAAATACTTACCTGTCATGGGGAAAAGATTCTTACAAAGGTCATATTGTAAGTGTAAAGTTTCCTGAGCAGGATACAACAGTTTTTGTAGATTCTTCACTTTTTTATTTGAATGGAAAAAAGCTCTCTATATACAGCTTTAATTTGGATGAATCAAAATCAAAGTTACTATTATTGACTAAAAGAAAGAAAATATGGCGTCACTCGTTTTACGGTGAATTTTTTGTTCTTGATTTGCCAACAAAAACTGTTTTTCCAATTACAAAAAATAATGATGATTTAAGAAATGTGAAGCTTTCTCCTGATGGCGCAAAGGTGGCTTATGTAAGAAAAGATAATAATCTTTATATATTTGATTTAAATAGAAAAAAAGAAAAAAGATTAACTAAGAATGGTTCTAGTACTTATTTAAATGGACATTTTGGATGGGTTTATGAGGAGGAGTTTGGATCTTATGATGCGTATCGCTGGTCGCCAAATAGTAAATATATTGCTTATTGGCAAGTAGATCAGTCAAAAGTACCTGTTTTTAGAATGTTCGATGAGCTAGGCCTATACCCAAAAGTTCAAGAAATACACTACCCAAAAGCTGGACAAACTAATCCTACAATGTCTATTTTTGTGGTAGATGTTAATAGGGGGCGTAGTAAAAAGATGGATATTAAGGATTCTAATGACAAATATTATCCTTGGATGAAGTGGATCGATAATGAAAGTCTTATTGTTATGAGAATGAATCGTTTACAAAACTTTTGGGAATTTTTAACTGTTTCCAGATCAAATGGAAAATCTACAGTTGGCTTAACAGAGTCAGATCCAAATGGATGGGTAGATTTACATCGAAATTATCGATTTCTTGAAAACGGTAATATTTTATGGATTTCTGAGCGAACGGGCTGGAAACATTTGTTTCTTCATTCCAAAAATGGAAAACTAATCAATCAAATAACAGATGGCGAATGGGAGGTGAAAAGAATTGTTCATATTGATGAGAACAAAAATAAAATATATTTTACTTCAAATAAAGAATCTGTTTTTGAAACAAGATTTTATTCAATCAATTTTGATGGATCAGGTTTGAAGCTACTTACCAATGAAAAGGGATCGCATTCCATTAAGGTTTTACCAGAAGGCGATAGCTTTATTGATTCATTTTCAAGCCTTAAACAGCCTCAGAAGCATTTGCTTAAAGATATGAATGGCAAACTAATTAAAGTCATTGCAGAAACCGATAAATCGCAATTTGAGATTTATGATTGGACCTATCCTCAGATCATGCAATTCAAGTCTGATGATGGAACCACAACTCTTGATGGAATAGTTACTTTTCCTCCCGATTATCAAAAAAATAAACGATACCCCGTTATTGTCTATGGTTATGGCATGCCTGGAACGCAAATTGTAAATGACCGATGGGGAAGCTCTTGGAATCAGTATTTAGCTCATCAAGGATACGTGGTATTTTCTATGGATGCGAGAGGGATGAGCGGCAGAGGAGAATCATTTAAAAACTTGAGCTATGGCGACATGTCTAACTATTTAGCTAAGGATACAGCAGCTGGAGTGAAATACCTGATAAGTAAAGGTATCGCTGATCCTAATAGAATAGGGGCGTGGGGCTGGTCAGGCGGTGGTTATTTTACCGGACTAATGCTAACTAAAAATGCAGATTTATTTGATGTTGGGGTATCGGTTGCCCCTGTGATGGATTTTAGATTGTATGATACTATATATACTGAACGATCAATGGGACTACCGCAAGAAAATAAGGCAGGGTATGATTCAACATCAGTTTTGTCTTATGTTGACAGGTTTAACGGAAAGCTATTGGTT
>JAYZHS010000089.1:0-6869 GCA_036166315.1 Fidelibacterota bacterium | reverse complement strand
ATACTAATTGAAAATCTGACCCTTTATGGTGGTTGTATTTTTCTAATTTTGTTTGTTTAAATTTAATTCGTAAAGCTTCATTTAATACTGCAAGTGTTGCATACACAACCGGATTTGTATGCCCTGCCACCAAAACATATCTATCGGCAAATCTTTTTCCTGCATCTCTAATGTCCCATCTCATGGCGCCTGAAAGCAAAGTCACCACCATTGCATGAACCTTAGACCTTGATCCTCCTGGATGTCCAGATTGACGCAAATTAAGCATGATGTCTATACATTGGTCTATAAGGTCTTTGGTTACTTCCCAATGTTTATAGTGCTGTTCGAGTACTTTTGGATCTTTCATTATGCTGCCTTTTTTTTCTTTATTATTTGCTTGAGAAACTGTCCAGTGTATGATGATTTATGCTTTATTATTTCTTCAGGGGTGCCAGCAATAATTAAATCTCCTCCATCATTTCCCCCTTCTGGTCCAAGATCAATTATCCAATCTGCGCTCTTAATTATATCTAGGTTGTGTTCAATAACAACCACTGTATTTCCTTTGTCAACTAGTCTTTGTAAAACACCTAAAAGCAATTTTACATCTTCAAAATGTAAGCCCGTTGTTGGCTCATCAAGAATATAAAAAGTTTTATCTCTACTAGACTTTGAAAGTTCTGTTGACAACTTAATTCTCTGCGCCTCACCGCCTGAAAGGGTTGTCGCTTGTTGGCCTAGCCTAATATATCCTAAACCAACATCATTTAATGTCGTAAGCTTTTTCATTACTTGTGGAATATTTGCAAAAAAACTTAATGATTCCTCAACAGACATGCTGAGTATTTCTGCTATGTTCTTATTTTTATATTTGATCTCAAGAGTTTCTCTATTGTAACGTGCTCCTTTGCAGACTTCACATGTAACATATACATCAGGAAGAAAATTCATCTCAATTTTAATAATACCATCCCCTTCGCATGATTCACAGCGACCACCTTTCACATTAAATGAAAACCTTCCTGGTTTGTATCCTCTAATTTTTGATTCGGGTAACTGAGCAAACAAATCTCTAATAAAAGTAAAAACTCCAGTATATGTAGCGGGGTTTGAACGGGGAGTCCTGCCAATAGGTTTTTGGTTAATATCGATCACTTTATCAACGTACTCCAACCCGCGCACATCTTTATAAGGTAAAGGGTAGGCTCTAGATCCATTTAATTCCTTAGATAAAATTGGATAAAGGGTTTCATTAACTAATGTGCTCTTTCCTGATCCGCTAACACCGGTAACCACTATAAATTTCTCAAGAGGAAAGGAGGTGTTAATCTTTCTAAGATTATTTCCTGAAGCATTATCTATTGAAATATTTTTACCGCTTCCTTTTCTACGTTTATTAGGAATAGTAATTGATTTTTTCCCTGATAAGTATTGACCGGTAATTGATATTGTTGAGCTAATTATTTCATTAGGCGAACCAGAAAAAACTACTTCACCTCCATGCTCACCAGCACCAGGACCTATATCTATGATTTGATCAGCTTCTTCCATTGTTTCTTGATCATGCTCAACAACAATGATTGAATTTCCTAAGTCTCTTAGTTTTTTTAATGATCCAAGTAGGCGGGTATTATCTCTAGGATGAAGCCCAATTGAAGGTTCATCTAAAATATATAGAACCCCAACTAATTGGCTACCAATTTGTGTTGCAAGTCTAATTCTCTGCGCCTCACCACCTGAAAGGGTTGTCGCAGATCTATCCAAAGTTAAATAATCCAGACCTACATCAATTAAAAAACTGATTCGTTTTTTTATTTCTTTAATAATTTGGTCAGCTATTGCAGTATCCATTTTGTTTAATTTTATTTGATCAAAAAAAACTTTAATCTCTTTAATTGGATAAGAAGAAAGGGTTCCCAAGCTAGTATTGTTTACTGTTACGGATCTTGATTCCTTTTTTAATCTTGAGCCTTCGCAATCAGGACAAGGTTTCATACTCATAAACTGTTCGATCCAGTCGCGAATATGATTGGACTTTGTTTGCTTATAGCGGCGCATAAGATTTGGGATCACACCTTCCCATCCCCCTGTGTAAGTTCCGCTCCATCTATTGGAAGAGTATTCCATTTGTAATTTCTTGTTACCTGTGCCCACTAGAAGCATTTCACGGATTTTTGGATCTAGCTTATACCATGGGGTTGTAAAACTAAAATCATAGTTTTTTGAGAGGCTCTTCAATATACTTCCATACCAGTTCCCCCTGGGCTGCTCCCCAAGCGGTAGGATGGCGCCTTGTATAATAGACTTTGTTTTATCGGGAATAATCATTTCAGGATCAATCTCCATATGAGATCCCAAGCCATCACAGTTTGAACAAGCACCATATGGAGAATTGAACGAGAACATTCTAGCTGATAGTTCTTCCATAGATACTTCACAGTGTGGGCATGAAAAATGTTCACTAAATAAATGATCTATATCCGGCAATTCATGAATGATAATCATACCTTTGCCAATTTTTAAAGCTAGCTCAACAGATTCTGTTAGGCGATCCATATAATCTTCATCAAGAATTAATCTATCAACAACAATTTCAATTGTGTGCTTCTTATTTTTATTTAACTCAATTTTATCATCGATATTATTTATTTGATTATCAATTCTTACTCGTAAAAATCCTTCTTTTTTTACATCAGATAAAATGCTTTTGTGTTGACCTTTTCTCCCTCTAACAACTGGGGCTAAAATATTTATTTTTGTATTTTTTTTAAATTTCATTATTGAGTCAACAATTTGCTGCACAGTTTGTTTTTGAATTGGTCGATTACATATCCAGCAATGCGGTTTACCTACATTGGAATATAATAATCTCAAATAGTCATGTATTTCTGTAACAGTCCCAACTGTTGACCTTGGATTTCTTGCTGAAGCTTTCTGCTCAATAGATATTGCGGGTGACAAACCTTCTATATAATCAATGTCAGGTTTTTCCATTAGGCCTAAAAACTGCCTAGCATATGAAGAAAGGGATTCAACATATCTTCTTTGACCTTCGGCATACAAAGTATCAAAAGCGAGCGATGATTTGCCTGATCCAGATAATCCCGTAATAACAACAAGCTTATTTCTTAATATATCAACATCAATATTTTTTAGGTTATGCTGTCTAGCTCCCTTGATGATTATTTTTTCTATTTTTGATTTCACTATTATATTTTTTTAAATGATTAATAATTAGAAAATTTCATGGCGACCCAGAAGTTACGAATTTTCATATCTGTATCAAAAAACGATTTGGTGCTTTATATAATGAAAAAATTGGGTGTATTATTACTGAAATAATTAATAATAATATGAACACTTTATTAAATCAAATAATAATTGCTATGCCGCACATGCAAGATGAGCGATTTACTAAATCTGTTATTTTTATTTGCGAGCATAATAGCTATGGAGCAATAGGATTAATAATCAATAAGAAGATGCAAAAAGATTTTAGCTCTAGTGTTATTATTGAGCTAAATCAAAGAAGTGATTTTAAAATTAAAAAAAGCTTAGCTCTTTATTTTGGAGGACCAGTTTCAACTGAGAGAGGAATTATTCTTCATGATATGAATATTCCTAATAATAATTCTATTAAAATTTCAGATAATTTGTTTATGTCGAGCCATATAGATTCACTAAAAGCAATTCAATCAAATAAAAAATGTAGTTACAAATTTATGATGGGCTATTCAGGTTGGTCGCCTGGACAATTAGAGTCTGAAATTGAAAATGGAGATTGGGTAATTCAGGAAACATCTTCGGACTTTATATTTAATGATGACGGCCAAATGTGGGATATTGCTATTGGATCATTCGGAGTTGAAATATCTAATTTTTCCGCTCATGGTGGAAGTGCATAGTTTTTACTTACATATCCAATTTGATATTTTTTAATCAATATGTATAAATGTTTTGCTTTTTTGGACCTTCCAATCTGAAATTGACGTCATATATGAGGTATTCAATTATATTTAAAGTATTAATCTTAAGCGCCACATTAGCATTTATAAGTGGTTGCAAAGATGATCCACAGCGTCACCTTGAATTAGGGGAGTGGTATGCTCAAAAAGGTCTGGTTGAAGAAGCTATCCTTGAGTTTAAAGAGGTAACTCGACTTTACCCCTCATCATTAAATAGTCTTAGTAGAGCTGATTATCAATCTTTAAGTAAGGCACATTACAATTTGTCTCTGATGTATACAAAAAAGGGCTGGTGGGACTATGCGCTTAAAGAGGCAGAAAAATGCTTTCAGCTTCAGCCAACTAAAGAGAATTTCGATTTATTGGATATAATTAAACAAAGATCTGAGCTAGAAAGCTCTGGATCATAAATTTAAATAGTGCCTGATCGGTGCTCACCTCCATCGCAATAAATTATTGAACAATTAATAAAATCAGCTTCAGGCTTTAAAAGCATAGATATTGTTCCCGCTACGTCTTCAGGCGTTGTAGTTCTGCGCATTGGATTTCTTTTTTTTGTGTTTTCTACCCAATCTTCCCATCTGTCATTGATTTTTGTTAATGCTCTTGTGGGTGTGACGCCTGCTTGTACAGAATTTGCTGTAATTCCAAATTGACCAAGCTCCCAACCAATTTGTCTAATTATTGCTTCCATGGCAACTTTAGCAACACTAACCGGCCCATATCCTTCCATTGCTAAATAATTACCCTCGCTTGTTAAGCCAATTATTCTTGAACCAGAACCCAGGAGATCTTCATTGAGAAGTTTTTGTGTCCAGTATAAAATTGAATTACCCATAACATGTACAGTCATATCCATTTGCCGCTGGGTAACTGGCTTGTCTCCAAAAAAATTGGTAGTGGTACCAAAAGCTATGGAGTGTAATAATAGTTTCAATTTTGATCCATTTGTTATTTCTTTTATTTGTGGAATGAATGAATCCATTGCTTCTTCAGAAGCGGCATTTGTATTGAAATAATGACAGCGACCATTAGTTAAGCTCTTTACCTCAGCTATCGTCTCTTCTGCTATTTTTTTTGCTTCACCTCTATCAAAATGAAATGCTATAACTCCATAACCATCTTTGGCTAGTTTTTTTGCAGTTGCCGCCCCATGACCGGTTGAGCCCCCTAGTATTAAAACCCATTCAGACATATTTACTCCTATATTGAAAGCAAATTTAATGAAAAAAGTAATGAAAAAAACGACATACAAAACAATGCCTTCTTTAATATTATTTAAAAGTAAATTAGACTAATGTCGTTTATAAAAAAATGAATAACAAAAAGCATTTTTCTAAAAAAGATTTGTTAAGTAGCGGAATAGGTAAATTATTTGAAAGCCTTGATGGTAAGCTTCCAACGCCCCCTATGCTAATGATGGATAGAATCATTCACATCTCCGATCAAGGAGGTGCATATGGAAAAGGTGAAATTAAAGCTGAGTTAGATATAGATAAATCACTATGGTTCTTTGATTGCCACTTCAAAAATGATCCCGTTATGCCTGGATGCTTGGGGCTCGATGGTTTTTGGCAATTACTTGGATTCTTTTTAACCTGGGCTGGCGGTAAAGGAAAAGGTCGCGCACTTGGCGTCAAGGATTTAAAATTTAAAGGACAAGTTCGTCCTTATCATGAAAAAATTACATATCATATTGATATTAAAAAATTTATAACCAGGCCAACGCATATGGTCTGGGGCGATGCGGTGTTAAAAGTAAAAAATAAAGCAATTTATTTTGCTAAGGATTTGCAGGTAGGGCTTTTTGAAAGCCTTACGTGGGATCATGGAAAAGATCCTTCGCTTGACCCCTTTTAATCTATACTATAAATAAAAAACTCTATGTCAATTACATGCGGAATAATAGGTCTGCCAAATGTAGGCAAATCAACAATCTTTAATGCCTTAACTTCTTCATCGATACCAGCAGAAAATTATCCTTTTTGCACAATTGATCCCCATGTTGGAATTGTCCCGCTTCCAGATTCAAGATTAGAAGTTTTAGAAAAAATTTATAAACCTGAAGTGGTAACGCCAGCTACGGTCGAATTTACAGATATTGCAGGATTAGTAAAGGGCGCTAGTAAAGGGGAAGGTCTTGGTAATCAATTTCTTGGTCAAATTAGGCAAGTTGATGCCATTATTCATGTCGTACGTTGTTTTGAAGATGAGAATATATCACATGTTGAACAAAATATTAACCCCACAAGAGATGTTGAGCTTATTGAAACTGAATTACTGCTTGCCGATCTTAGCACAATTGATAAGAGTTTAAATCGATTAGAAAAGCTATCAAAATCCGATAAAAGTCTGGTTTCAAATTTTGAAATTTTAAAAAAATTAAAAACATTTTGCGACCAAGGTAATCCTGCAAGAAACTTTTCATCTAATAGAAAAGAGGTTGAATTTATTAATGGGTTGTTTCTTTTGACTGCTAAACCAATTATGTATGTAGCAAATATTAATGAAGATGAACTGCTATCAAATAAAAATAGCGCATTATCTGAATCCCTTATGTTGAACGTAAATAAAAGCGGTGGTCAGGCTATTAAACTTTGCGGAAAGGTTGAGCAAGAAATATCAACTTTAGATAATAATGAGCAGTTAGAATTTTTGAATGAATACAATCTTGAAGAGCCAGGTTTAAATTTATTAATTCGAAAGGCATTTAAATTATTAGATTTAGAAACATATTTTACTGGGGGAGAAAAAGAAGTTCGCGCTTGGACAATAAATAAGGGATCTAGCGCTCCTAGAGCTGCTTCAGTAATACATACGGATTTTGAAAAAGGTTTTATCAAGGCTGAAATAATCAAATATGAAGATTTAAAAAGAATGGGATCTGAAAAACTTGTCAAAGAATCAGGCCTATCAAAACTT
>JAYZHS010000088.1:0-5749 GCA_036166315.1 Fidelibacterota bacterium | reverse complement strand
GGGTTCTAAATTTTCTCTTACAGGTAAATCAACAACCTTAAAAGATCCGATAGCTATTGAAGGTGTTGCCCTAAGGTTTGCCGGAGATATAGCTGCGCAAATCTGGATTCAATACGAGTATGACAATGGTCAATTATCTGAAAAATATAAAGCGAGGCTATTTCAAGAGCCTAATAGCGACAGGTTTATTGCTTCAGTTTTACAACCTTCAATACGAGAAGTTATCCAGATTCGCTACACAGCAGAATCTATCTCAAGTGTAAGTTTTATAAATGGCGGTATTTATGATCCTACAGAAAATGAAAGTTCTGGAACCGATATCTTTACTCCTCCAATTCCAAAGATATCTGATGTAGACAAGCCAAAGATTATTTCTCGCGCTGAATGGGGGGCACGTAACCCAAAGTATGATTATTCCAATCACCCTTATTTCAATAAGATGACGTTGCATCATGCTGCTGGATGGGCAGCAAAAAATTTAGATGAAGGTAAGGTGGCGGTGAAATCTATTCAGGAATTCCATCAAGATGGAAGAGGCTGGAGCGATATCGGCTACCATTTTTTAGTGGATATGGCAGGTAACATTTACCAGGGAAGACCAGAAACAGTGCTGGGTGCGCATGTTGGAGGTGCAAATACAGGGAATATAGGTGTTTGCATTTTGGGCTGCTATCATCCACCAGCAACCAATATTCCCTGCAATGATGAAATGAGTTACAATTCTGAGAAATCTTTGATACAGCTCTATGCCTGGATTTCAGATACCTATGGAGTGGAACCAAAAGTTTTAAAAGGCCATAGGGATTATTTTGGCAATACGTCTTGCCCAGGTGATAATGTATGGGCGATGCTTCCACAGCTTCGATCAGAAATTGCCTTATTTGTACTCTATGGATTCCAACCGACACGATTTGCCTTATTCCAAAATTACCCCAATCCATTCAATGCATCTACTACGCTTCATTACGATTTACCAGAGCCTAGTCGCGTATCCATAGTAATTTATGACGTGTTGGGCTCTGAAGTCATCAAACTTGTTGATGACGATCAGCACTATGGCTACAAAAAAATTATATGGAACGGTAAAAATTCAAAAGGAAATGTGGTTGCGCCAGGTGTATACTTTTATCGAGCTGAATTAGGCTCGCTTATTGAAACCAAAAAAATGATACTGTTAAAATAAAATTATGTGGGCTCAACAGCAAATAAATCTGCCTGCTTTTTCAAGAGGGTTTCACATTATTACCTCTTATGTTATTGATTCTGTACCTGAAATAAAAAATCAATCAATAGGTATGTTGCATTTATTTATCAAGCACACCTCAGCATCAATCGCAATCAATGAGGGTGCAGATCCGGATGTTCGAGTAGATTTTGAAACCCATTTTAATAAGCTGGTGCCAGAGAATTCGCCAGATTTTATACACAACGCCGAAGGTCCAGATGATATGCCGGCTCATATTAAATCAGCAATACTGGGCTCTTCTTTATCAATTCCAATCACGGATGGTAAAATCAATCTTGGCACATGGCAGGATATCTATCTCTGCGAACACCGAAATCATGCGAGCGGTAGGAAATTAATTGTCACTATTGAAGGTCAGTAGATTAACGCAACGCATCAAGCATAAAAGTTGATGATATTTACCAAATCAGACCAAAAAATTAAGAATTTTTATTATTTTTATGCTATGAACGATAGGTGGTAAATTCTTTTCTTATTTAACTAAATTATAGAAAATTAGTCTAACTAAGTAATGTATATATATAAAGGTATAGAAAAATGCGGAAAAAATTAATTCTTATCTCATTATTATTGATGTCTTCAATAATGTTTGCACAGCGTGGAAACTGGCGCGGTATGGGAAAGGGAGACCAAATGGATCCAAGCAAGGCCCCCAAGATCGGACAAGTCTATGGGACTGTAATTGATTCAAGTTCTGGTGATCCTATCCCTTACGCATCAGTATCAATAGTCAATAGTCGTAGTAATACTATTATGACAGGAGGCATCACCGATGACAGGGGAATATTCCATGTAAAGGAGATTGCCTTAGGTCGCCATAAGGTTGTCATTGAATATATTGGCTATGAGAAAAAAGTCTTGGGCCCATATACTTTTCTTCCATTTGGAAAAAACCAAACCGAGTATAATCTTGAAAAAATTTCAATGAATCAAACTACCCTACAAATGGCTGGCGTTGATGTGCAGGGTGAGCGCCCACTTTTTGTGCAAACCGCAGAAAAACGTATTTTCAATGTAGAGCGTAATTCATTAACTACTGGTGGGTCAGCTATTGATGCTCTACGCCAAGTTCCTGGAGTGGAGGTTGACCCTGATGACAATATTAGCCTACGCGGTAATTCTAAAGTGAATTTAATGATCGATGGAAAGCCTTCTAGTATTGCAGGTGGGGACATCAAATCTTTATTACAAAGTGTCCCTGCTGCTAACATTGCAGATATTGAAGTGATGACTAATCCAGGTGCAAAATATGATCCTGAGGGAATGGCAGGTATTATCAATATTGTATTAAAGGAGAATAGATTTGCGGGTTTAAATGGTAATTTTAATGCAGGTGGAGATACCCAAAGTGGATCAAATTTTTCAGGTCAAGTCAACTTTAGAAATACGAAATTTAATTCCTATGTTAATTTAGGTTTGAATAATCGAGTTTGGATTTCTGATGGGACAAGCTACAGAAAAATGGAATTTCGCGAGTTTGAAAATATACTCGACCAAGCATACGATTCAAAAAGCATTAGACCAAATTTATTTGTCAAAACAGGTGGAGAATATTTTATTGATCCAACACAATCATTAGGGCTTTCAGTTACTCTTAGCGATGGAAGAAGCTCTCGAGACAATGATAATTATACAATAGATCAAGGACCTGGAGACTCAAGATACATTAGAATCAGCGATTCGAACAGTGATCGCGGCGGCTACGATCTGAATTTGAATTATGACAAAAAATTTAAAAATCCAAAACATAAGCTTACCTCATTTCTTAGACTTTCTGATGGCAATAATATTGGTAATGATGAATATAAAAATAAAGAGTGGGAAAGCTTTGAAGAGTTTTTTGATAATGCAAATGCTGCAAAAAATGGTCAAGATGGATCCAATAAAAGTTTTGATTTCCAGCTAGATTATACGCGACCTTTTGAAAGCGGTAGGAAGCTTGAATTTGGTCTTTCCAGTAAGTCAAACGATAGAAATGATATGCAGACAGCAGAGGTGTATGATTACACGCTGAATACTTTTGTTAAAGACAATGAGTTCTCAAATGATTTTAATTTTTATGAGAATATTCATGCGGCCTACCTCCAATATGGGGGATCGTATTGGTTTATTGGCTACAATGCGGGTCTACGCTATGAGGTGGTTGATATGCTATCAAAGCTTAAAAGCAATCCAGATGAATTTAAAAATTCTTATAATAGCCTTTATCCTAGTCTTTCTTTTACTTTTGGAGCTCCGCAATTTGCTCAGCTACAAGCAAGCTATTCTAAACGCGTTCAAAGGCCCCGCAGTAGACAGCTTAACCCGTTTATTTCTAGGCAGGATAGTCGCAATTATCGCTCAGGTAATCCTTTTTTGAAGCCTGAGTACACTGATTCTTATGAGTTAAACCTTTCACGTTTTTCTAGAGGTCTTTCACTCAGTCTTGGTGCGTATTATCGATACACCACAGATGAAATCACTCGACATAAAGTGGTTAATCAAGATGGCACATCTTTAGCGTCCTATGAAAATATTGGCACGAAAAAAACTAAAGGTTTTGAGTATAATATTGTTGGGTCTCTGGGTAAAAAAATGAGATTGGTTTTTGGTGGAAATACGTACTGGGATGATATAAATACTGATATTTATGGGGACGTATATGATAATACATCGCGAACGAATAATTTTAGAATTACATCAACGTTCAATGCTACGCCAACTACTGAACTTTCTTTCTTTATGTTCCATCAACCAAAAAAACAAATCGCCATTGGTACTTTCAATGCAATGACATGGTCTAGTCTCTCCATTAAACAAAAGTTTATGCAAGAGAGATTAAACCTAACGGTTAATGTATCGGATCCATTTGCTATGTCAGGATTTGGATTTAGCCTAAAGAATGATTCATGGGAGCAAGAATCAATAAGGAATTTCTCATCGCGTACGGTAAGGTTAACATTAGAATATCGATTTGGAAAAATGGAAGATAAAAGTAGTTATAGCAGACAAAGAAGGCAGGGTGGAATGGATAGAGATAATGAAAACTACGAAATTGATTAAATAAAATTTTTCTCTTTTTATTTCATTTATATATAAGATCCGTTTATAATTACCTCTTATGAATGATAAACAATGGATGATATATGGCGCTAATGGCTTCTCGGCTAGATTAGCTGTCGATGAAGCAATTAGGCGTGGACTGAGCCCCATTCTTGCAGGACGATCTCAAAGCGTTGCAAAGCTTGCCAAGGAAAAGGGATTGCAATCTCGAATTTTTTCTTTATCAAGTGTAAATGAAGTAGCTAGCCAAATAAAAGGAATGAGTGTGGTTGCTAATTGCGCAGGTCCTTTTTCTAAAACTGCCGAGACAATGATTCAAGCTTGTATCCAAGCTAAAGTACATTACATTGATATCACTGGAGAAATTTCTGTATATGACTATGCAAATCAATGCGATAAAAAAGCCTTATCTGCTGGCATAGTTTTATGTCCTGGTGTAGGGTCAGATGTAATTCCAACTGATTGTTTAGCAGCATATCTAAAAGATAGACTTCCAAATGCTACACAACTTACAATGGCTTGGCATACACAAGGATCAAAGGCAAGTAAGGGTACTGCAAAAACTTCTGCGGAGGGATTATTTAGTGGGGGCAAGGTTAGAAAAAATGGAAAAATAAAAAAAGTACCTTTAGCATATAAAGAGCGTATAATTGATTTTGGTATTGGAAAATTTAATGCGATGACTATTCCATGGGGAGATGTTTTTACGGCTTACCATAGTACAGGAATTCCAAACATTGAATTTTATTTTTCACGCTCACCAAAAGCAGTCAAGAAAATGAAAAGATATCAAAAATTTATCTATATTTTTAAAAGTAAATGGATCATTAGAATGATTCAAAATCGCATTGAGCGCTCATGGAAGAACCCAACACCAGAAATAAGAAAAGAAGGGAAATCTTTTTTCTGGGGGGAGGTTATTGATGATAAAGGCAATGTTGCAACAGCGCGATTTTCAACCGGTGATGGATATGATGTAACCGCTGTTGGAATCGTGGTGGTCGCTGAATACCTTTTGCAAGATCACAAGCATAAAGGTTATTATACTCCCAGCATTTTAATGGGAAAACAACTCGTCGATCAAATTCCGGGTTATTCAGGTATAGAGTTTTCAAATGATTAAAGAAGTATTGTATAATAAAAAAGATAGAGCGCTACTAAAAAAAGAATTAAAGGCAGAAACATTCAAACGAATTACCTGCTCCTTCTATCGCTATACAGAGATATCCGATGTACAATCATTTAGAGATAGACTATACCGTGACTTGAGCAAGATAAATGTATTTGGCAGAGTTTACGTGGCAGCAGAAGGCGTCAACGCTCAAATTAGCTGCCCTGATCATCAATGGGGCGCTTTTAGAAAAAAATTAAATTCATACGAATACCTAAGCAACGTACCCGTTAAACGCGCAGTTAAGGATGGACAATCTTTTTATAAGCTAACCGTAAAGATTAAAGATC
>JAYZHS010000087.1:0-14377 GCA_036166315.1 Fidelibacterota bacterium | reverse complement strand
AATACATCGCTTGAATCTGAAGCGATGCCTAGCTCTTGCCATTCATTCCCAACCAGTTCAATTTTAGCCACATAAATAGTGGTGGGTTGTGATGCGTTGCTTAGCCTTAATCGTAGATGATGAATATTATCCCAGGTTTTGCCCTTTAAAGGATTTGTTGTTTCAAAATCAATCAAAGGTATTCTGTATAGCTTCCAACCAGTAGGGACTCCATTTTTTTTTGTTTCACCAGCTAAATAAGTTGTATCTGACAAGGAAAATGATTTTGTAAAATAATCGTTGGTACGATCAAGGAATCCTGTTCTATCCAAATCTTCCGTGTCTGGGTATCTACCTGCGTCTAGTGCATTTTTTTCCGTACCATTTATCTTGGTATAGTCATTGCTTCCTTCTGTGTATTCCCAATTATCATCATTTGGGTCATTTGCCTCAACATCGCTGCTAGCATTAATTAATGAAGTCTCTCCTGCTGCTAAATAATCATTATAAGATAACCCTAAAGGATCAAGACAGGCCCCCCAGCCATCTTCAAATTCATCACGGCAACCATCCAATCCAATATCTTCATCATCATCTAAGATGCCATCACCAATCAATCCGCCTACGGGCTTATCTTCAGTATTTAATTGTCCATTTCCATCTCTATCTTCGCTTATTTGACCAAGATCCACCGAAACAGTGGCGCCCTCTCCTTGAAGCCAAATTTCAAAAAACTTTGTTTGGGTTTGGTCATAGTCTCCAGAGTGAAAAGGGGTTATAATTCCGCTCCATAAGGAGTCATTGGGAACAGCTTCTTGGTGGGCACGTTTATTGTATCTTAAAACCAAAATATCAGTTGTCTCATTCTGCGCTTGTATTGATGTTGATAGATTAGGCCAAATATCTTTTGTTCGAATCTGCGCGAATGGATTAAACCATCTTAATTTTGCTCTTTTTAATTGATCAGCTGGCGCTCCTATTGTAAGGTCAAGTGGCGCAGATGACTCACGCCAAAATCGTCTAAGTATAGGGATTGAGGTTGTTCTTTTTGAACCCTCAAAATCATCAATAAATGCCACTCCATTTGGATCGCCTGTGGCCTTATTGTTAATTGGATTGGGGTTTGGTAGGATCTGTGCAAATTCACCTTCAAAAGAAATTCCAGATTGCTTATCTGTTTCAATGATCGGCATTTTGTCTAAGGATTGAGTGATAAATGGTAGATCTCTTTTAAATCGACCATTTAGCCCAAACATAAAATTTCTCATAGGCTCATAGCCAACCTCAACTTTTTCATTCATAATTGATTGATTATAATAAAGCGCAGTTCCGCCAATAAATGAATTGTCTCCAATATCCATTTGTGATCGTATACCTAGGATAGTTTTTTTATCAAAATTGACAAATTGATGACGATCGAAGGTTACATTAAGCTCAGAATTAGGATCAATGTTATCTGATAAAACAATTGTGCCGCTAAAATAGTCTACTTGATAATCGATGCCGCGCTTTAACGGTACACCCCCTCTAGATACTTGCTCGCTTCCTTCAACAATCATAAACCCAAGATTTATTGTTGAACTTTGATTGGAATAATCAACTTCTATAGTAAATCTACTATCATTGCTAATTTGTGTTCGTTGCGTTGAAAAATACATCTTACCTTCACCTAAAGATCCTTTTAATCCATCTGTTTGATTTCCATCAAGCACTGTATCCGCTGCGAATGGATGGAATGCTGGTAAAAACACCTCTCCATTTGTTAGGCTAATAATATTTGGATTTGTCAAATCAATTTTTTGATCCGGTGTACGAATACCGCTCTCATTTAAGCTATCTAAACCAAATAAGGTAATATATGGATTGCCCTGAGGATTAAGATGGCTTGGCACAGTTAAGCGATCATTAATGATTCTTAAATCGAATCCTTCTTTATTTATGTTATTTGTTCCAAGGTAATAAACGTTTTTAAACATTAATGGCCAAACTGGGTGGCTAGGATTGAGGTTTCTAGGTTTTAACATTTTTAATTTTAATGCATCATTCGTTGAAGAAATACCTTCTCCAATAATTGAAAGCGTATCCCCAGTCACGCGATCAGCGATGATAAACGTACAGCCAATAACTTCATCTGTAGCTTTTTGTCGTAAACGAATGAACCCTAGATCCTCACTTAGCGTATAGTCCTGACCTTGTTCTAATCGTTTGAAGTTTCCAGTCTGATCATTGCTTTCCTCAGGGTTTTGCAGATTGGCAAAAGCAGTCCCGGGATTTGTTTCTGAATTTGTTGATTGATCCAATTGGTATAATTCAAAATTGCGAATAACAACATTTCCAATTTGATGTAAACCTTCTTTAAGTGGGTAAAAAGCTGGAATATCGACTGGTACGCCATTGAGGGATATTGATGCACCATTACGAAACCATTCATGAACAAAGAAATATTGATTCTTAATGTAGTTATAATCTTTGATTTGCTGTGTTTGTGATTCGCTGGTTCCTTTATATTGCTCCGATTTTTTTTCGGTATTTACAACTGATGCTATAGCGGTAACATCCATTGGTCCAAATTTCGACGTAGTTTTAACTCCAAATAAACCTTGGTGACTAGCTGATCCCATTAGCGACTGCGACCCTGGAAGAGATAAGGATACATTTCCAGCATCAACCGATTGTATGATATCGTCTTCCTTGCCTTTGTAGTTGATGCGAATGTTGTTTTCCCAATTAAAATCTCGCTCTGAGTCATGGTCAACGTTAACAGAAATTCTTTCACCAACTTTCCCTTCAACGCTAATGCGCTGAGTTTGATCGAATTTTAAATGGGTATTCCTGGTTTCACTGACCTTTGATCGAATGAGTTCTTGATCTTGAAAAACAAGGTTTCCTTTCACCGTTACATTTCCTCTAGCAGATAACGATACTCTCCCCAATTGACCAACATTCATTCCAATCACTTCTATTCCTCGTCCTCTATTATCTCTTAAAAATTGTGATTGAGATATCAAAGCTTGTGAAGTATCGCTAAAGGCTTTAGCTAGAGCTATCCTTCTATTTACCTGTATTTTTTTATCAATGTACCAATCTAAAGGGGCTACAAATGGCACTTTATAGGACTTGCCTTGAAGCTTACCTGAAAATTCTATTGTGGACCAATCTCTAGAAATTTTGGTACTCTCAATAATGATAAAAGGTAATTTGATTAGATTTCTACTTTGATATCTAACCGAGTCATGAGGAACTGATAAAATAAAATCCTGCTGCTTGAATGGCTTAATAACATACCTAGAGGCTGGATACCAATGGTCTGGCAATTCATAGGCGGACGGATTCTGTTGACCATTTATCATAAAAGTGATGGCCACCCATAAGAAAATGCTGCTATGTAGGGTCTTTCTAACCAAAAGACCTACCTCCTATAATTAATTGTTAACAATGCCAATATGGCAAATATTTATCGCTTATAGCGAATTTAATCCGTTAACGTTATGACTATAGTCAGCTCCTTATATTTGATTACTTTTATGATTTATTTGTTTTTCGAGTATTTTGCAGAAGTTACGTAAAGCTTTACCACGATGTGAAACATTATTCTTTTCGTCTTTTTTTAGCTCTGCAAAGGTTTTTTTGAGCTCAGGGTAGAAAAAAATAGGATCATAGCCAAAACCATTTGTGCCTATTTTTTTGTCGAGAATCATTCCATCGGCAACGCCTTCACAATGAAGCTTTTCGTCTTTATTTACATAAGCGATCACTGTACGAAATCTTGCAGTTCTTTTCTCAGGGGCAACTTTACTCAATTCATCTATTACTTTACTACAATTTTCCTCGAATGTTGCACTTTCACCAGCATAGCGCGCCGAATACACGCCTGGAGCTCCATTTAATACATCTATCTCTAGCCCGGTATCATCTGCTAATGCAGGAATACCTGTTTCTTTGAAGACTGTTTCTGCCTTAATAAAGGCATTTTCAACAAGGGTATTGCCTGTTTCAGGAATATCTCCTATGTGAGGATAATCATTGAGAGTGATCACCTCAAGGGGTAAATGCGATAATGCATGCTGCATCTCCACAGTCTTACCCTCGTTATGGGTTGCTAAAATTAATTTCAATCTATACCTCGAAAACTGAGGGAGAAACTAGTTTATTTTACTCAAACACTCAACAAGTTAAATATGACAGTAAAATAACCAATTATGAAGCCGAAGAACCGCATTCACCTGCAACCCAACGCGTAATGCCAGCCTTGAGCGCACTGCAGGCATTGCTGAATGTTT
This sequence comes from Fidelibacterota bacterium, assembly GCA_036166315.1. GTDB lineage: Bacteria > Fidelibacterota > Marinisomatia > Marinisomatales > TCS55 > TMED108. Next base: position 10,118 of record JAYZHS010000087.1, on the reverse strand, counting down.
GCAAATTGCATCCGCATACTGGATCATAATCCGTGGGGCATATTGCGAGAGGATTAACTAGGCTGCTGTCAAAACAATCCTGATCAAAATTGTTATCTGGCTTAAGGCTTTTATTCTCGCAAGTTGCTAAAATTAAGACTAGTGGGAAATAAAAAAATATTCTAATCATTTTGTGATTTATGAATCGCAGCAAGTTGAACGTATTTTTTAGCCCATTTCACATTCTTTTCATATGTATCATTGGGTAATGTTTTAACCACTTTTCCAGGAAGACCAACGACAAGCCCTAAATCAGGTACAATCATATTCTCTGTGACGACAGCACCTGCTCCGACTACTGCCCCTCTACCAATTTTAGCGCCATTCATTATTATTGAACCCATTCCAATTAAAGCGCCATCATCTATCGTGCAACCATGAATAATTGCTTTATGGCCAATCGTAACATCATTTCCAATGATGACGCCTTGGTCATTTTCTAGATGCAAAACGCTATTATCTTGAATATTTGAACGCTCACCCACGATAATTTGATTAATATCAGCTCTGACAACAGTATTATACCAAACAGAGCTTTCAGGCTTCATAATTACATCGCCAATAACCTTTGCCCCATCTGCAATGAAAACTGATTCATCAATTTGAGGCGTTTTTATTGAAACATTTTCATTGAGTTCAAATTTTTCCATTACTATCTCCTAGTTTTTTATAGCAATAGCGCAGATAAAATGTTTGACTAAGCCCTGCAAAAACAAAAACATTTACTGCCCAATAGATTCCAGGGAAAGTAGCAAAATGTGTTCCTATCCACAACCCAATTATTGCTGTAACAGCATATATCATGACGGCGATGCTAATTCCATTTGTTTGATTATTATTTACAAGTAACCCGCTATACCATGCTTGATAAACCTGATATCCTGGCATTAATATTGCAAAAAATAGAGTAGTTGATGAAAAATATGTTAGCTCTGGAGATAGCCCAGAAACATACTGAAACCATAATCTGCCTAATGGTGTCAATGCTAATAATGCTAAAAAGGCTATTGTAGAAAAAGCCAAAATGCGAGTAAATCTGTAAAGTTCAAACTTGCCATTGGGCCTATCTAAAAGGGCAACTACAACTTCATTAAAAGCAAAGCCGAGCGATCTTGTAATAAAAACTAATCCATAGACAACAGGCCAGGCTGCAAGCGAAGGTAATGCCTCAGGCATTCGGCTCATTCCCGCAGAGCCTACAGGATGAATCAGCAGTGATGCTAGTGGAGTAACAGCTAAAGGTAAATAAAACTTTGCAAAACTTGAACGAGTAATATTTTTTGATTCGCTTTTAATAGAAAGTTTGATTTTCAAAATATTTTGTACAGCATACTGTGCATACAGTGCTTCAGCCGATACTGCTAATGCTACAGCTGAAGCTCCAACAATAATACCTGAATAATCAGTAAACCATCTTCCATATGATAAAACAAACGTTAGTGTAATAAGACGTATTAATGTTCCTTTTGCAACTAGTTTTGAATTGCCATGTTTTATCATTACGCCTTGGTTTAGCCTTCTCCATGCTATCATTAACGTCCAGGGAGTCATTATCTGTAATCCTATTTTTCCTGGATCTAAAAGTGATTTTGGAACATTCATTAGCTGTTCAGCGACAAAATAAAATAAAGGAGTAAAAGCAATCAAAATATGTATGATAGATAAAATAAGAGACATTGCCACCATATATTTAAATAGTTTTTTATATGATGGTAAATCATTGGCCAAAGCTGTGCTTGCGGTAAGCAGCATAATAATAGGACCCTCTACTACAAGCGAAATTGGATAGACTAGTGACCCCCATGCTGCTAGAGTAATTTCTGGTGTTGCCATTCGAGCTACAAAAGCAGCAAGCATGGGGGATTCGATCCCCATCAACATCCAACTTCCAGCTAAAGGAAGCCATAGATGAAAAACTTCTTTAAGGGTTACGGGTTTGGATAGTGTCATAAAAATGCTTTATAGCATTGGTAAATTAGGGCAATCTAATTCGTGGTCATAATCATTATCTTTTGAATTAGATAAATATCATCTTAAAATTATGACCTACATTGTTAAAGGAGTAAAACCATATGATCAATAGAAGAAAATTTATTAAAACAATTTCAGCTCTGGGCATAAGTCTGCCAGCACTAAATTCTAATTTATTAGCTAAAACAAAAAAGGCTGTAAAAAACAATCCTGTTATCCTTTGTAGCCGCGGTGAAAAATGGGGAAGAAAAGTGCTTAAGCCCGGCTGGGATATCTTGAGAAAAAATGGCTCACTCCTTGATGCTATTGAGCTTTCAGCTAACGTAACTGAATTAGATCCTGATGACACCTCGGTGGGCTATGGCGGCTTACCTAATATGAATGGGGTGGTTCAATTGGATGCATCCATTATGAATGGACCTGATCATAACTGTGGCTCCGTTGCATGTATCGAAGGTGTAAAAACTCCTAGCTCTGTTGCTCGCCTTGTAATGGAGAGAACAGATCACATTCATCTTGTGGGAAAAGGTGCTCAAGATTTTGCAATTATGCATGGGTTTAAAATAGAAAATTTACTCACAGAAAAAACTAGAAAGATTTGGGTTAAATGGAGAGAAAACCTTTCAGATAAAGACGATTATTTCCCCCCAAAAGATGGTGACTATTCAAGCAAAAGAAAGACAGGAACAATAAACGTTCTTGGTCTTAATAATGATGGCGATATTGCAGGTATAACTACTACAAGCGGGCTTGCCTGGAAAATACCTGGAAGAGTTGGTGATTCACCAATCATTGGCGCTGGGCTTTATTTGGATAATGAAGTTGGCGCTGTTGCTGCAACTGGTCGTGGCGAAGAGATGATCCGTTCATGTGGATCCTTTTTAGGTGTAGAGCTCATGCGTAATGGCAGATCTCCTCAGGAGGCTTGTGAAGAAGTTTGTAAAAGGATTGTTGATATTAATGGCGGTCCATCCAAGGTAGATTTTAATGATAAAATAGTAGCATTAGGTAAAAATGGTGAAGTGGGTTGCGCATCCATTAGAGAAAAGAAGGGTGACTATCCTGAAATTGCAACATGGTCAAAAAAAGGATTTAAAGTCACAAAGGGTACCTATCTCATAGAAGAAAATAATTGATCATACTTTGGAGCCATTGTCTTCCAATCATACTGCTTGAAAAATGGGCTAATTTTGATCTTTCGGGTTTCGGCTATATTTAATATAGCTTTCTCTACTTTATTATATAATTCGCTATCATTATCATAGAAATGGCTATTATAGTCTCTCTCGGTTAGTAGCTCTGGGTAGGTTAATCTTCGGGGTAAAATTGGATACGTTCCGCAATATATGGCTTCTACTACACTGCCACCAAAAAAATCTTGATTGCTCGTTACTGGAATAATATCAGCTTTCCATAGCCATTTTGCGTATTCAGAAAAATCTTCACAATAATCAAAATGTACGATTTGTTTTTTTAATCGCTCTTTTGCTGCATCAAATATATTAGGTGTTGTATGGAAATTTTCTCCAAGAACAACAACTTGAAACATAATATCATTTTTCTGTAATTGGTATAAACATTGAAAAAAAGGTTCGGGGTTCTTATCGTATTCCCAGCGATGATTCCATAGTATTAGCGGGCTTCCTTTTTCTTTAGTTTGATAGTCATCAAATTTTGACAAATCCATGCCCAGGTATAAAACCCGGCTTTTATCTTTAATTTCTTCTATTGATTCTAGCTCATTATAATCAGGGAAATTTTTTAATAGCTTTAAGCTTTCACGATGAAAAGAATCTAGATGGTACTTGGAGTTAAATAATACATGATCAGCTGATAAAGCAGAAGTGAGATTAATAAAACCATAATGATTTCGTTTTTCTTCAACATTTTTATCTGAAGCTGACCATGGATATGACAATTGATTTTCATGAAAATATACTACGTTAGGTATCTGAGCAGTTCGGCTTTTTGTAAGACTTAAAAATGTTGTCAGGTCCAACATATCCGTAGCAAGAATTAAGTCAGGGGAAAAATCCATTTCCATAAACTGCTTTGCTAGTGTAATTGCGCCACCATGCATTCTCCATTTCCAAAATTTGCCAGGCAAAGAAAGGATCTGGATATTATGACACGTAAAGGACTGATAGCCTTTTGCCCAAGACCTATGCGATCCAGAAAAATATGGCTCTACTAGTAAAATATCCATAATGGGTTAACTATATAATTTTTTTAAAATATATAGTTCATTTAAGGAGCTATTTGAAGTAAAGTTTTTCAGCTGGCCTTGGATCGGGGTATACCCTAGCAGCATCTGTTCCACTATAAATCACACCGTTTTTCACTACATATTCAATTGATCTTGAATTCCTAATATTTTCAAGAGGGTTTTTTGTCATAATAACCATGTCGGCTAACTTTCCTGGCTCAATAGAACCAAGAATATGATCTAACCCATGATGCTTAAATCCATTAATTGTAGCAATTTCAATTGCATCATAGTTAGAAAAACTGCCATGAGTAAATAATTCCATTTCCCAGTGCGCGCCAAGACCCATCATATTACCATGGGCACCCATCTGCATTGTTACACCGCGATCGTATAGCTTTTTCATTGTAATGCCCATTTGGGCTGTATAATGGTCATCGGGCCAGTAATGAGTTGGCCTACGCAACCTAATTAATTCATCTTTTCTAAAAAAGTTTAATAGCTTGCTGTCTTCCCATAATCGTTCCGTTTGATAGAAATATGTTTCTCCGGATGGTCCATTGTATACCACAATAAAAGTTGGCGTAATACCTAAATCTGTACTATTCAATAATTGAATGACATCTTCATAGATTGGTTCAAGCCCCAACGTATGCTCAAGGCCAGTAAAACCATCAACAAGCTGCGTCAAATTCATCTGCGGATTTGAAAATGATTCACTAATAATATTAATACCCAATTGTCTTGAGGCTTCTACCAGGTGCTGACGTGCCGCCCGATTATGATTTGAGTAATCTTTTACAGCCGTAGCTCCATGGTCTTTGTTGAATTGAACATGCTCAAGCGCGTCTTTAAGGCTTGTAATTGGTCGATACATCTTGGTTCTGTATTTAGTAACAAAAATTGGATCGCCAACTGAATAGATTCGAGGCCCATCTATGCTTCCTTTTTGAATCATATCAGATACCCAAAAATCTTTTTGAGTTGTACCGTAAACATCGTACATAGTGGTAACCCCATATGCGAGGTTTGCTTGAAGTCCATATAAACTTTGCTCTATTACGTTAAGCGCTGAAATAGGGCTTCCATAATGGCCATGCGCATCAAACATTCCTGGCATAACGGTCCTGCCTTCTAAATCATAGACTTTAGCAGATTTTGGAATTCTTACATCATCGCCAATTGAAACAATTTTATTTTTTCTAATCAAAATTGTAACACCTTCTAAAATATCTTTTTCTTTATTCATTGTTAGAACGCGAACATTTTTAAATGCAATTACACTAGAAGGGTTATCAATATCATACGAAAAGGCTAAATCGGTCTTAGATAGTTTTGGTTTTTGTTCTAGAATGGAATTCAAAGATTTTTCATAGTGAAATTTCCCTCGTGTCCACATTAGAGACTTGCTATCATTGGACCATACCATAAAATCACCATCATGATTTTGATCCACCCTCTGTGTATACCCTAAATTATCTTCAGCGCTAACGCGAGATGTTTTTCCATAAAACTCAAAAGGAGTTACAAAGCTTCGGTGGTATTCACGAAACGCTATCCATTGCATATCTGGTGAAAGAATTGCTCTTGTGGCATGAGGAAATTTATAAACCTCCATTGCATCTAGCCCATTAGGTGAAATAGATTTAATTGTTAAAGCATCACCTACATAATCTGAATAATAAATACGTTCATCTTTACCAAAAAAGACGCTTGGTGGACGTTTAGCATACCGATTTCCGCTCCAGGTGATTGTGGCTAATTTTTTCTCTTCACCATCTAGATTTAAAACCAATTCAAAATCTGTTTGACGCTCTAAGTGCTGACCATTAACTAATGAACCCGCTCCCCTAACATATGCAACGCTACCATCATTTGATACTGCGATGGATCCATACTGGCTCGCTTTGGTTGTAATTTTTTTCTTTTTATTACCAGTTAAGTCCATTTGATAAACAGAACCCATCTCCTTATCATTCCATGATGCATAATAAATTTTTCTCGATTTTTGATCGTATAAAGGATTGGTTTCATGATCTTTAGATCTAGTCAAATTCTTTATCTTGGAACCATTTTTTAGATATAAATCACCTAAAGCTTCATATAGGATACCAGCCGGTGTTGGCTGCGACCAGCGATGGGATCTCGTTATTGTTTTTTCTTGAGGCACATCTAATTTGAATCGCACAGTCTCTTTAATTTCGCGCTTAACTTTTGCAGTAAATTTAATTTTTTTAGTTTTTAAAGTTGATACATTGACTGAGTGAATTCCGCCTTGATAGGAGATAAAAATCTCTTTACCGTTTGGATGCCAGCTCATGTTTGTATAGGAACCGTAAAAACTTCCACTATCCATCCGATCATAATCAAGTTCTCTATTTATAATTTTTTCCTCATTGGTTTGGATATTTCTAACGACCAATACTGTTTGCCTGTCATCGCGGTGTATATACGCTAAATATTTTCCATCTTTTGATAGAGTAGGGTTGGCTGCGCCACCTGGTCTATCAATATAAATTTCAATTTCTCCATTTTTCATATTGTAGGTTTTAATTCTATCTCCACTCCGGTAGAGACTTCCATCGCCATGAGCAAAATATAATAGACCATTACTTGGATGCATTTCAAAATGAGTAACAGGGGCTCGTGATCCAGCTGGAATTATTTCATGTTTTTTGCCATACATATTGAACATATAAACTGGATGACGAACTTTCATATTAAGAGCTGTACCAAAAACGTGCTTGCCATCTACTGACCAAGTACCTTGATGCACTGGTCGAGGCATTTTACTAATATTTTTCATCTGACCAGTTTTAAGCTCTTGAACCCAAAGATCATCACTACCGCTTCTATCTGAAGTAAAAAGTATTTTTTCACCATCAGGGCTAAATCGTGGAAACATATTCCATGATTTACCTTTGGTAACTGCCTCTGCCTTACCACCATTAATTGGCATAAGGTAAATATGACCTAATAAATCAAATGCAATAGTTCGCCCATTTGGAGAAACATCTACGCTAATCAATGTTCCCTCTGAAGCTTCAAAAGCAAGCTTCTTATCATTATTAGCAATTAATAGCACTGAAATTGCGGCCCAACTGAAAAACCACCGTATCATTTTTCCTCCTATTTAAAAAAATAAAGTAATGATAATAAACTATTCATTAAACAAATATATAAAATGGTATTATTTTACCTACAGATAACAAATAGTTACTTTTGAAATTAATCAAACTATTCACAATCAATTTATTAGTAACGTATGTATTTGGCCAAGAATTGATTTCGCTTTCTAGCGCAAACCCATTTGGCTTTAAAGATGTGATTACTAATCTTGATCAACAAGACGAACAAGAAGTTGATGCCATTTTAAAATTGCCAACTGGCCAAGGCCCATTCCCTTTAGTCATAGGTGTTGCTGGTAGTTTGGATTGGGGGTCGCATCATCTTCAGTACCTAGAGATGTTCCGGTCAATAGGAATCGCAACGCTTGAAATTCAAAGTTTTTCTAGTCGTGGAATTAAGTCTACTGTTGGTTCGCAAGTTGAAGTTACGACAGCGACGATGATTTTAGATGCTTATAAAGCTCTTGACAAAGTATCTTCGCACCCAAATATAATTAAAGATCATATTGCAATCATGGGCTGGAGTCTGGGTGGGGGCGTTGCTTTATTTTCCGGATGGCTTCCTTTAGTTGAAAAAATTAATCCGCAGAATAAATTTGCTGCCCATTTATCTATTTACCCTCCTTGTATTGCGCAGCCGAAAAATCCAATTTTTTCTGATGTTCCTATGCATATACTTATAGGCGAGTTAGATGACTGGGTTCCTGCAAAAGCCTGTGAAGAACTTACTGAACAAGCTAAATCTGCAGGATCAAATATTGGCCTTACAGTATTTCCAAACTCGCATCATTCTTTTGACAAAAAAAGCCCTATCTCTGTAAAAGACAATGCATACAGTACCGTAAATTGTAGATTTGAAATACGTGATGATGGAGCAGTATTAATGGATTTCCTTAATATTCCAATGACAACTCCATTGCGTCAGAAAATTGGCTTATTTATGTGTGCTGATAGAGGTTCAACCATGGGTGGAAATCCTGAATCAAGACAAGCTTCTTTTAAATTTGCTCGAAATTTCATGAGCAAGCATTTGCTTTCCAGCCAATAGTTACGGAGAGGTACTACCTCCCTTATAGGAAGTAAGCATCCTCATAATGTAGGATGCTTCTATCATATCTTTTGCTTTATACTCGATCGTATGTGAGTCAGTGCGCTTAAACATTTTTACATAAGAAAGAATCTGGGATGGTTGATAATGTTTAAAGCTGACTGAAACCGTTACAGGCCCTTTAATCTTATAAGGTTTGTACTTTTTAATATTCTTGACTGCAATAGAAGTTTTTTCTGCAATCAGATCATAAGCAGCTTCTGGGTGGAGCGATTTTGCAGAATGAAAGCTTATGCTTTCTTTTACCACTGCTCCCTCTGCATTTCCAATCAACGAGATTACCTCATCTACAGCCGCATCATCACCAGCAACTACAATTACCGGCACACCAAATTCACCAGCTATTGCTGCATTCCAAGATCCTTCCGACATCACCTTTCCATTCACTTTAACTGAAGTGATCCTAGCGCTTGAAAATGTATGCGCTCGAACACCTTTAAGGTTATCTGTGCTTGTATGATAGCCTGTAAAAATTACCCCATCAAAACTTCTATCAATTCCTTCCATCATTCCCAGTGGCCTTGGCCATGATCGTATTACCTTAATATCTTTAGGTAATTTTTCAATTAATAGATTTTGGCCATTACCATGAGAATCAGCTACGAGTATTTCGGTCGCACCTGCAGCCCTTGCTGCCCGAATAGCAGCATTGACTTCACCTGTCATGAATTCACGAAAGCGATTGTATTCAAAGCCACTAGGTCCCAACTGCTCTCCTGTTACTGCTCCAACAACCCCTTCAAGATCAGCTGATATATATATTTTTTTACCCTGAGCAAAAATTAGACCTGAAATCAAAAATAAATTTAAAATTATACTCTTATATCTCATAATTACCTCATTTGTTATATTCTATTATATATTTTAACTAATAAATTGAAAAAAAAGAACCATTGATGAAAAAAATTAAACGAATAACTGCTTATCAAGTTGATCTTCCGCTACATGAAGGTTCATACAATTGGTCCGGGGGGAAGACTGTTAATATATTTGATTCGACCATTGTTGCAATAGAGACCGATGATGGATTGATTGGTTATGGTGAATGTTGTCCATTGGGACCATTTTACTTGCCATCATATGCTGAAGGTGTTCGTGCAGGAATAAAGGAGCTTGGCCCTCATCTTATTGGCTTAGATGCATCGGATCATTCTTACATAAATATGATAATGGATCAATGCTTAAAAGGTCACCCCTATGTAAAGTCACCAATTGATATCGCCTGCTGGGATATTAAAGGTAAAGCTGCCAATATGCCTATTAGCAAACTACTGGGAGGAACATACGATGAAGATTTTGTTCTTTATAGAGCTATATCACAAAATGAGCCTGACGCAATGGCTAGTAATGTTAAAAAATATCGCGATGAAGGCTATAGGCGCTTTCAATTGAAGGTTGGTGGAAACCCTAATGAAGATATTGAAAGAATACGATCCGTAGCTAGCAAACTTGAGGATGGTGATAAACTAATTGCTGATGCAAATACAGGATGGCTTGCCCATGAAGCCCTACGCGTTATTAGAGCCGTTAATGATATTGATGTTTATATAGAACAGCCTTGTCAAAGCTATGAAGAATGCCTTTCGGTTAGACAAAAAACCACTCACCCCTTTATTTTGGATGAAAGTGTAAAAAATATTGGTGTACTAGTAAGAGGGTATCATGA
>JAYZHS010000086.1:0-14458 GCA_036166315.1 Fidelibacterota bacterium | reverse complement strand
AGCAAAGAGAATGCAGATTCAGTTTTTGCAATATCAGTTGTCAACACAGATGACAATGCTAACTATAAACCGCCCAGAGGGGTGCAAGGTGAATTTGATAGAATCAATCAAATAAGATCAAAAGAGCAATCTCTTGTAATGAAATTTAATGATTTGCCAGGCAGCGCAAGCGGGGCAGCGATGAAGACACTTATGTCCCTGACTGGTGAAAGAGCACAAAGTTATCTTTCTTACGATAGGATGAAAATGTATGTGCACGGCTCAAGCCCATGGATAACGAATGATAAAACAGATGTACAAATGTTCATGCGTTTTGGATTTGGGGAAAATTATTATGAGATATCTCAACCGGTATATGACAGTTGGGATGAATCAAATAATCGTAATTCAATTAATTTAGATTTAAAATGGCTCACTAGCTTAAAGCTGCAAGATTCAACATCAATCAATAAATATGCGCCTACTGATATTTTTAGAGACTCTACAAACTATAAGGAATATATTTTTACGGATGATCTAGGCATTGAAACAGGAAAAGTAATTAGGATAAAAGGGCAACCATCTTTAAATCGAATTCAATTTTTTATTGTTGGAGTTAAAAATTTATCAAATATTCCAATATCAGGAGAAGTTTGGTTGGATGAATTAAGATTAAGCGGGGTAAAAAGAGATAAAGGTGTATCGATGCGGTTACAAAGCCGTTTTAATCTTGCTGATTTAGTAAATACATCATTTGCCTACCGGCGCCAGGATGCTGACTTTCATATGTTGCAAAAAAGACTTGGATCTAATCAGTCAAATGAAAGTTTTAATTTTAATGCAGGATTCAATATAGATAAACTATTACCATCTCAATGGGGCGTAAAAATACCTATAACCACAAGCTTCGCAAATACAGTTAATAAGCCAAAATTTTTTCCAGGTCAGGACGTTTTGGTAAACCAATCCTCACCACCCGACTCCATTTTAAATATCAATAATTCAATCAGCATGAATGTGTCAGCTTCTAAAACTTCTAAATCAGATAATAAAATTATAAAATATACTTTAGATCGATTAAAAACACGCTTTAGCTTGAATCGTAGATCAAATTCAAATGAAATTCAAAAAGAAGTATTAAACGAAACTTATTCCGGCGGGTTATCTTATGCTCTTCCTTTCGGAAGAAACAATTATATCATGCCTCTTAAGTGGATGTCTTCAGTTCCATGGATTGGGGAAAAGATTGGTAATACCCATCTATATTATACACCATCAGCAGTCAATGCATCTGTAAATTATAATGAACAGCTTACGCAGCGAACACCCAGAAGAGGAGAAAAATCACCTGATGATTATAATTTTGGTTTGAATCAATCCTATACAATGGATTATAAGGTTACGGAAATTATTACGACTAAATATAGCCGAACAATCAATAGCAATTTGAATGACTCCAGAGGATATCAGCTTAATTCTATTGTGAAAGGCGATGTTGGATTTATTTCTGATATAGGGGAAAATTTTAATTCATCTTTTTCGCCGGTAATTTTTGACTGGCTTAAACCTTCTTTTAGTTATTCTTCAAATTATCGTTGGAATAAATCTCGAGATAAAAATATTGAAGGTTCAAATATTTCCAGTCAATTAAGGCTATCATCTGGTGTTACATTGTCACCAACACGACTAGTAGAGATATTTTATAAGCCTTCCACAGCTAGGGGTGCATCGGCTCAAAAGCCTACAAGGAATCTTCCATCCAGATCTCGCAGGCGAACACCAGGAAGGATTGTTACTGAAGAAGATCAAGGAGTAGAAGAATCCATAGAGGATAATAAAAACTCTTCAAAGGATAATGAAAAAAAGAAAGAAAATAGAGTTTTTAAATCGATGTATAGTTTTACAAAAAAGTTTAGCCCAATAAATATTTCATACAATGAAAATTATAATAAAACTGGACTCGGTGTTATTGGTGAAGTGCCGCTTGCCTATAGATTGGGTATGGATCAAAATCACGGCCTAAGCCATTCTAACCAAGTCGGTTCAAATACCGGTAATTTTGATCGAAAAAGAGATTTTTCAATACGATCAGGGTTAAGCTTGACTCGAATGATTAATATTTCATTTAATTATGCTCAGAATATCTCAAGCAATCTAAGAGGATCGGGGCTAGAGCAAAGATCGGTATCCAGAGATTATCTATCTTATGGACAGTATTTAGAAAACGGATTTCCTTTTGTAGGCTGGTCGTTAAGACTTACGGGTTTAGAAAGAAATAAGTTTTTAAGCAAATATGTAAATTCGCTTAGCATAGATCATGCTACAACTGGTAAAGAAAGTAGGTCTTGGCAATTTGATCAATTCTCTGGGCCACCCATCTCCTTTTTTGCAATTGATGATTTCATTTCTAGCTATCTTGACAAACAAAGAACTTCTCGAGTGAATATGAGTTTTGCACCCTTAGTAGGTGCTACAGTAGCTTTAAAGAAAGGGGTTTCAATAAACATGAGGCATAATCGTACATTTTCAAAAGAAATAACTGCAAACGGCGGACAAAAGATTTTTAATGACCAGTCATATCTTTTGTCTGCAAATTATGCTCATAAGGGAGGTTTTAGTATACCATTACCATTTTTAGATAATTATAAGGTAAATAATCAGGTTAACTTCACCTTTAATTTTGATATGAATAAAAATAGAACATTACAAAAAGCGCAGGAAGCAACAAAATTTGCTGAAACTACATTTACCTCAAGTTGGAAGTCAGGCATTCGCTTAACATATTCTTTTTCAAAGTCTGTAAGCGGTAGTGTGGTATGGGAATATCGTGAAAATGATTCTAAACATACGGGTAAAAAAGTAGATAGGGATTTTGGATTTGATGTTAATTTGGCCATTAGAGGATAATGAAAAAATATAACTTTACCGCGTTATTATTAATTTTTACCTGCGTTAGCTGCCAGCCAAAATCTCCGCTTTTTAGTGGAGAAAATGCTTTTCAGCATTTGATTAAGCAGTGCAGCTTTGGGCCTCGGAATCCTGGGTCTGAGGGGCATAAAAATACTCTGAATTATTATTTAAATACCTTTAAGGGGCTTGCAGATACTGTTTTTACCCAGTCTTTTGAAGATGAAATGCCTCGAACCAGAGCAAAAGTAAAAATGAATAATGTTATTGCTCAATTTAATAGAGAGTCTAACAAGCAAATTATGATTTCTGCACATTGGGATACTAGACCATGGGCTGATACCGGCAGTATCATGAAAAAAGAAATGCCAATCCTTGGAGCAAACGATGGAGCGAGTGGGGTAGCCGTAATTATTGAACTAGCTTATATTTTTAAACAAAATCCACCCCCAATTGGAGTTAGTCTAGTATTATTTGATGCCGAGGACTATGGTGTGCCTGGTGACTCATGGACATACTGTAAGGGATCACAGTATTTTGCTCGTAATTTACCTATTTCGTATCCTGAATATGGAATCAATATAGATATGATTGCAGATAGGCAACCTGAATTCTACATCGAAAGAATTTCTTATCAGCAAAACGCTTCGCTTGTGTTGGAATTATGGGAATTATCTGAAGAGCTAGGCCTAAAAGCGTTTAAAAAACAAGCAAAGGACTCAATTTTTGATGATCATGTGCCGCTATATGAGATCGCTGGAATTCCAGCGATCAATATTATTGATTTTGACTATCCCAATGATAAGACAAATTATTGGCACACCCATAATGACATTGTGCAAAATTGTTCCCCCAATGGACTTTATCAGGTTGGAACATTACTCGTTAACCATATTTATAACAAAAAATGACCTATAAGATTAAATTATTAAACTCAATTGCAATATTTAGCTTCCTGTTTATCAGTTGCGAGGATCCATCTACAAAAAAAGAGCCTTTTCCAATAGCAGATATTAATTTTGATTATCTTCAAGGATCAAACAAGTTATTTGTTTCGGCCCAAGTAAATTCTGCCTATATGAATTCCTCTTTGGATTCAGTAGAGGTATTGTGGAAGGGCGTCGATCAACAAAATAAAAATGATACTTTAAAACTCTATGATGATGGAACAATGGGCGACATCCTTTCTAGCGATAATATTTTTTCTCGTAGAATTCCAAATTCTAGCTTAATAATATCAAATGTAATTCCTAGTCAGGCTAAAGATTCTATTTTTTTATCTATCTTGAGCTTCTACAAAAATAGATCTATCGAATCTGATGTCAGCCCTTTTATTTTAGGTAATATTCACCCAAAAATTGGAAATTTTAATTTACGTGACAGTGTTACTAGACCCGCCAAAAATAATGATCCAAATATTGTGAATAGTGTCAAATTTACTGTTGCTGTTCCTGTTTCAGATGCGAATGGGCTTGAGGATATAAAAAGAGCATTTTTTAGATCGTATCATGTTGAATTAGACTCCATGATGAATGGCGGGAATCCTATTTTTCTACTTGATGATGGTGGTGGAGTTAATGGATCAGGCGATCTGCAAAAAGCAGATGGAACATTTTCTCGTACAATAGCTTTTCCTTCTTACGCTGAGCCTGGAACTTATCATTGGATATTTGAAGCACAAGATCAGTCAAACGCCTACAGCGATACAGTTAAAAAAATTATAGTCGTTAAATGAAAAGAATTGCTCTCATATTATTATTTTCTTCTTTTTTGATTGGGCAAAATATGTTTCCCCAAAGATATAAGATGAAATCTGCTAATTTTGATAGTAGCGCATATCGCGGTCTAAAGACAAATGTTATTGGGGATATTGCCCCTCAATCTGATACTTTATTATGGCTTGGAACCGGCTCTGGACTAGCTGTTCTAAGAGATACATCATCAATCTTTACCTTAGCTTCCAATAAAGATATTAAAGAAGGGCAGGCTTCTACGGCTACCCCAGAAGGCGCTGTCTCAGCGCTTGATGTAAGTGGAAATTCATTATTTGCTGCATTTGCTAAAAGCGGTGAAAATATCACCAAGGGAAACGGATTGATTTTCTCTTCAAACTCTACCGGCAACACAACAAACTGGACATACTTTGATCAGCTAGTTGATACCGAAGCGGATTCAATTTCACCATTTGCAAAACGTTTTTTTAGGGGGCTTCCTATTACAGTAAATGAAGCGAATGTAACCTACGATGCATCTATTAATGGAAATTATATCTACATCACAAGTTGGGCAGGAGGCTTAAGGAGGTATAATACTCTAACCAAAATTTGGCAGCGGATTCCACTTCCTCAAGATAATGATCAAAATTTAAATACATGCGATGAATCAAGTTATATTGCTACAACTAGTGGGAGCGTACTTAAAGATTTCTATCTTAATCCAAGAGACCCTATTGATGGAGGGAATCACAATCATAAAGCATTTTCTGTCATTAGTTATTCAGATACAGTCTGGGTAGGGACTGCCAATGGAATTAATCGCGGATTGGTCGGGGCGAATGCCTGCATCAACTGGACTCATTACACTCCAGTTACCGATGGTCTTTCAGGAGGATTTGTGGTTGATCTTGCTCTGCAAAGGTATAAAGGGCATAATATCATTTGGGCTGCTTCAGTTTTAGCTGAGCCTGGCGAAGTGAACGGCGTTAGTTATTCAGTTGATGGAGGGGATACATGGAACTCAACTTTACTTGGAGAGAGAGCCTATAATATTACAGCATCAGATTCTATAGTTTTAGTTGCAACTAAAACAGGTCTTTGGAAAACAATTATTGATGACCCAACAGATATAGTAAAGTCATGGGCGAAGTATAAACCGGCCAAGCAAGCCCTTGAAATTGGCTCAACAGGAACTTATAAAATAGATGAAATTTTAAACGATGAAGTTGTAGGCGTTTCTTACGATAAACGCCCATTTTATTCTTCCCAGGCTACAATTTGGATTAGTTCTTGGGATGGTCTCGCTAGGGCGATGAACCCCCATGGAAGTAATTGGCAAATCTATAGAACTACCTATGATCCCAAAAAAGCTTATGCGTACCCTAATCCATTTTCTCCATATGAACACAACCAACTGCAAGGAGATGGTTATGTTCATATTAATCTAGATGTAAAAGTCTCATTGGTGGTTAAAATGGACATCTTCAATTTTGCGATGGAAAAAGTAGCGCATAAAGAGTTTGATCGCAGAAGAACAAGCACAGGTTCGTTTAAATGGAACGGAAAAGATGCCAGCGGTAGAATTGTAGACAATGGCGTTTATTTCATTCGTTTAGAATATGATGAAAAAGTAGAATGGATAAAACTTATTGTGGTGAAATAATGCGAAGAATCTATATCACTACAATAATCAGTATGCTTATTTCATTTTCTTCAGCACAGAAAAGAGGCTCATTTGCTGGTGGGTTTTTAAGAATGGGAACATCGGCAAGGGCAGTTGCAATGGGTAGTGCATTTACAGCAGAAATTGATAAAGGATTTGCAGCATATTATAATCCAGCATCACTAGTGCATTTAAAAAACTCGCAGGCGGGATTTAGCAATCACTTCTTAATGCTTGATCGCCAGCTTATGACAATAAATATTTCGATGCCTTTACCTCCATCTGCTGCAATTGGAGTTTCTTGGATTGGCGCAGGGGTTGATAATATAGATGGAAGAAATACAGCTGGAGAGCATACCAAAAGTTTATCTACCTCAGAAAATGCCTATATGGTTTCTTTTGCGCAGAGTATGCTTCCTTGGTTATCTGTTGGTTTGAATGTTAAGGTTCTTAGACATCAGTTACCTGTTAATACAATGGACTTAACAGGAAAAGGAGTGGGGATGGATTTTGGTATTTTTATAAAATCAAAAACTGGAGCTAATCTAGCTCTAATGATCCAAGATTTGAATTCAAGATATCAATGGAAAACCGATAAAATCTTTGAAAGAGGAAAAGTATATATTGAACAATTTCCAACTCTATATCGCGTTGGGTCCACTTTTGATTATAGCGATGTGTATTTTACCACTGACGCAGGAATTGTGATGAATGGAGGAGAAGTGATCAACTTTTCAGCGCGCCTTGGAGCTGAATACGTATATATGGATCATTATTATTTAAGAGGTGGTTTTGGCAATGGTCGCGTAGGCGTTGGTCTAGGGTTAGACTGGTCTCTTTTTGAAGATCAAGATAGCAGATTAGATTACGCTTTTACTCTTGAGGGGGCCGCTGGAATTTCACATGTATTCACGTATGCCTTCTCATTTTAGAATAGTTCTATTTCTATTGTTGATTGCAAAAGGCATGAGCACAGGTCTGCAATTTATATCCTTGCCAACATCAGCATATGATTTGATTTACATTCAAACAGCCTGGCGCAATCCATCGCTATTAAATTCAGTTGGAAAGTCGCCAGAGTTATCATTCGCATATGGTAAGTGGTTTGGTGACACAGAGAATTTGTCCCTGAGTTGGCAAGGGCAAATTCGATCAATCAGTAGTGGGCTAAAATTCAGATATGTAGGAATCAATGATATTGAATTAAGGTCAAATACACCTTCATCAAAGCCTATAGGCTACTATGGTGCATATGGTATGTCTACCAAGGCAAGCACCAGTTTTGGGCGTGGTAATTTTCGATATGGATTAGCATTGCAAATGATTTCAATGCAAATCTATCAAGATAATAGTTCAGGATATGCAGCTGACCTTGGAATCTCATGGCAAATGAACAAGGCTATAACATTTTCTGGATCTGCTCTTAATCTAGGGAAAATGAATAATTTTAGAAATCAGAGACCTAGATTACCAACTAGGTATATTGGCCATGCAACCTATCGTAAAGATAATAGCCGAATTTTTTTATCAATAGAAAAGAATGAGCTGATCGAAAAACCTTTATTTTATTTGGGCTCGACATTTAAAAAGGATAAAATTTTTTTTGGAGCAACGGGAATGGTTAACGATAAAACAAAATCACTCTTGGCTGGTGTAGGCATGAGTTTTGGTATCTATACATTTTCATATGGGTTTCAATATGGCAATCAAGATATTGGATTTCCACAAATTATAGATATATCATTTAGGCTTCCATGAATTACGGCGTAGCAACATACAAAAAAATTATTGGAGCACTATCTTTGGTGATTGCAATTCTCTTGATCAGCAATTATTCTGCACTAAGGAAATTAGACATGGTAACACGGATAGCCGTTGAAGATATCGAAACCATTGAAGAGCCTGTTTTTACGCAGCCTGCCCCAGATATTATTCAAGATGCTACCAAAGCTATTGTACTAGTAATTGACGATTTTGGTTATCGTAATGATTCTGTCTCTGATCGTTTTTTAAATCTTCCGATTCCTCTTACATGCGCTGTGCTGCCTGGACATTCTCAAAGTGCATCAATTGCTAAAAAAGCACTTAAATCTGGAAAAGAAGTTATAATTCATATGCCGATGGAATCTTCAGTATCAATGACCGGTGAAGATGAATTTAAATTAAAAGTAGGCATGACAAGTGAAGAAATCGAGTGGAGATTGAATGAAGCGTTAAAAGAAATTCCTGAAGCTGTTGGTATTAATAATCATCAAGGCTCCAAGGCAACTACAAATGGAAAAGTAATGGGGATTGTTGCCTCTGTCCTAAAAAATAAGAACAAATTTTTTCTTGATAGCAGAACCTCATCAAAAACTGTTGGGGAAAAAACAATGCGCTCTGTTGGTGTGCTAACCGCTAGGAGACACATCTTTTTAGATAATGATCTAAATATTGATAATATATCAAAACAGCTTGATAAACTTGTGGCGCTAGCTCAAAAAAAGGGAATGGCGATAGGCATTGGTCATGTTAAAGCAAATACAATCAAAGTCTTAGAAAGGGAAATACCGATTCTCCTTGAGCAAGGGTTTGAGTTTAAATTTGTATCCCAGGTAGTAGATTGACCACCACTAAAATTTATAGATTTTCAATACTATTTTTATTGATAAGTCTTTGTCTTAGCCAAGATACACTTACAATCATGACATACAATTCACTCCGATTTAGTGCAAGCGATGTTTCTCGGGCTCAATACATGCAAAAAGTAATCAATTATATTGATCCAGATATTGTAGCGTTACAGGAAATTGAAGACCAAGGAGGCATTGATCTTTTATTGAACCAGGTTTTTAATGCAGGCTCGCAAGAATATTTATCAGGACCACTCTCCAGTTCAAGGGATATGGAAAATGGTGTTATTTATAAAAAATCAAAAGTTGAATTAACTGGTAATAAATCAATTGCCACAGTGCTTAGGGATATTAGCGGATTTACCTTTTCAATCAAAGATGCCGCAGCTCAGGTTGCGCCATTTACAGTTTTCTCAGCGCATTTAAAAGCAAGCACCGGATCTAGTAATGCAAACCAACGTTGGGAAGAGGCAAAACAATTGCAATCCTATATCAAACAGCAAGATAAAGATTATCATTACATTCTTGCTGGCGATTTAAACCTATATAGCCCCAATGAGCGCGCGTACAAACTTTTGGTTGATAGCATGTCTATTGATCTTCAAGATCCAATTGGTAAATGGGTAAGAGATGATAATTCGCATGTAATAAATTTTACTCAATCAACACGCGCAGAGCAGATTGGGGATGGAGGATCAACTGGTGGCTTAGATGACAGGTTTGATTTCATTTTATTTTCTGATCATTTTACGATGACTGATCCTAATTTAAAGCTACTTGAAGATTCGTATGTAGTAATTGGAAATGATGGCAATCATTTCAATCGCTCAATTATTGATGGGTCTAACACTGCGGTTCCAAGTGAAGTCGCTGAAGCTATTTATTATGGATCTGATCATTATCCTGTCATTGCTAAAATCATTTATACATCAAAAACATCAACTAGCCCTGTTGCTCATGCGGGTAATGATCAAAATGCCAGTATTGGAGAAACTATTTCTTTAGATGGTACAAAAAGCTATGACCCCAATGGAGCTATCGTATCTTATCTATGGACGCAAATATCTGGACCTTCAATTTCAATTAGCAATTCAAATAGCATGATAGCAAGTTTTGATATTCCAGAGGTTAGTATGACAACAAAATTTTCATTCAAACTTACTGTGACAGATAACGATGGCGAAACTGGATCGGATCAAGTAAATATTACAGTTCCAATTACAAGTGGATTTACTCCCTACGATATACAGCTTGCTTCTGAAAAAGGAATCGGCGATGATTGTTATCCTTCTAAATATGTTGGACAGAATCTTGAAGTAACGGGTATAGTTACGGGTATTAGACCTGATGAACAATATCCAAACTTTTTTATTCAGGATCCGCTAAAAACTGAATGGGCCGGTGTTTTTGTTTATGTAAATAGTGGCTATGACCCACCTCCAGTAGGTAGTCAGGTCCAATTAACTGCAGATATAAAAGAGTATTACGGATTAACAGAATTAGCAAATTTATCTAATACATCCATTTTATCTTCAAATAATAAAATTGACCCTATTCAGATTGATGTGAGCTTTTTATCAAATGGTTGCACATTTGAAGCTGAAATATATGAAGGGATGTTAGTTTATATTGAAAATGTTAAAGTTACTGGACCTTTAAATGATAGGAATCAATTTTTTGTTTCAGACTCAACAAATAATGAAGTAATTATTGATAAATATATATTTGAAGGTGATTTGCCTGAACCTCAATTGGGTACGGTATTTAAAAAAATCACAGGGATTGTACATTATAACTATGAAGAATATAAAATTATGCCACGAGAAAATAGTGATATGGAAATATCTGACTCTTTAATTGTTATTCCAGAAACCAGTGAATTATTGATCTATCCAAATCCTTCTAAGTCAACTGTTAATTTTAAATTAAACGAATCAATTATTGATAAAGGTAATGTTAAAATTAAAATAATTGATATCAATGGCAGAACGGTGATGGATTTATTCAATGGAGAATTAAAAAGAGATAAAATGATATGGAATGGTAGAGCTTTTAATGGTAAAGAGGCACCAACAGGGATTTATTTTTTTCGAATGGAAATGGGGTCTGAAGAGAAAACCCAAAAGTTCGTTATCTTAAGATGATCTATAACAAGCTAGTAAATTAATTAAGGAAATAAATGACAAAAATCACCACTAGGGTTGTTGATTGTTACGTATATAATCTAATTGATAGTGAACCCAGCTTTTTAATTTTAAAAAGAAATAAAAATAAAATTTATGAGCACCTTTGGCAGGGTGTTGCCGGCAAGATCGAGCAAGGGGAGGCGGCATGGCAAACAGCCATTCGTGAACTAAAAGAAGAGACTGGTCTAGACCCACATCAAATATTTGTGGCAGATCATATAAGTAAATTTTATGAGGTAAATGGAGATCGGGTTAATCTTGTTCCAGTTTTTGGTATTGAAGTCAATTCAAAAGATGTAATATTATCAGAGGAGCATGTTAAATATAAATGGGTTAGCTTTCTTGAAGCGAAAGAAACCTTAGCTTGGAATGGACAAAAACAAGGCTTAGAAGTTGTGTATAATATGATCACGAGCTCTGATGAAAGAATGCGCTGGTCAAAAATAAATTTAGAATAATATTGGAGGATTAATGTTAAACGTAGGCGATAAAGCACCAGACTTTAACCTTCCCGATCAAAACGGGAATAATGTATCGTTAAAAAGTTTTTCAGGGAAAAAAGTAGTACTATGGTTTTTCACCAAAGCGAGCACACCTGGATGAACAACTGAAGGTCAAGGATTCCGTGATGAATTCAAAAATTTTGAGAAAAAGAATGTTGCCATTATTGGTATGAGCGCAGACTCAGTGCAAAGGCAAAAGAATTTTTGCGACAAACAAAACTTTAGCTACCCAGTTCTTTCTGATGAAAGTAAGAATGTAATAAAATCTTATGGCGCTTGGGGATTGAAGAAAATGTATGGTAGGGAGTATGAAGGTATATACCGTTACTCGTATATCATTGACGAAAATGGTCTGATTGAAAAGGTCTTTTCAAAAGTTACTACGAAAACCCATGCGCAGGATGTTTTAGCAGAACTGGGGTAAATTGAAAGCTTATTGTTTTGCGGGTTGATTTTGATCAAGGAAAAGACCTTGATTCATACCTGCAAAGAATTTTTGGAAAAATTCTGGTTCATGCACACCACCTGTAGAAAGTATTTTTCCATCTTGCTCAACCTCTCCGCTAGCACTAACGCGTACGTTTGTTTCTTTCTCATCTAATTCAGTGAGATTTATGGTAACTCTATAGCGGTAGATCATAGGCCCATCTGGCCCGTCATCATTGTTTCCACCGGTATAGATATTATTGCCACCGCTATTATTATCATCACCATCAAAAATCGCAGCAGCAATTACGGCAATGATCGCAATAGCGCCAATTGTAAGACATGCTTTTTCTGAATCAGTCATCCCTTCTTGGGGAGCTTCGCTCGCTAATTTCGCTTTCTTATTTTCAGTTGTCCTGCTTGCTGTGATTAAACCAACATCGGAGTTCAGCACTTCGATAGTGTAATCCATATCCTGAAGTGAATTAATTGAGGCCTTTAAAACTGTTTTTAGATTACCAGAAAAGGATCTGGTTTCCATCGCCCGGGCTACAGAAGTTGGAGGTTTTTCAACTCGCGGCGGTGTACTACAACCAAATAAACCTATAACTAGGCACCCTATGAGCAGATTATATAATGACCTCCCATAAATTGATTTTGGTCGAATGAAGCTTAAGAGCATTTAGAATTCCAGACTTTGATAGGCATAATCTATTACACTTTTATTATCATCGAATGTAATGATAACGGTAAGCGACTTATTAGATGTGCTTGATGAGGCTGAACTTCTTCCACCCGCAAATACCCAGCCAAATAAAGCGCCGAACCCAACGCCTGAGCTACTACCAGATTGCGCTTCTCTTGAAATGCGATCATAGGTCCAGGTCTCATTACCTTGTTTATCTTTTGAGATAATATTGGGAGCACCTAACACTTTGGTTATGTCAGTTTGGTTGGCTCCTTTGGTAACAGTTGATTGCACAAGCCCAAGGGTGAGTTTTGATGTAGTCTCTTTTGGTGCGTTACTACAACTACTAACTACAAAGAGGGTGATTAGCATCGTGATATAATTTTTCATAATGATTATCCTTTCACTACTTTAAACTAAGCTAAAATTAATTTTGTTCCACAATCTAAAATTGATTTTCATTCAATGATTATCCATTCGTTTTTTTCTATTCGAATCAATTCGGGAAATTCTCGTACTGCTTCTCCATCTTCTTCAATGTATACAAAAGAACTGATATAAGGTCTTTTCTCTGATAATGCATAACTACCAATAAAACCCGTAATTATTGCTCCTGAAAAAGCAGTGTATACAGCTTTAGTTTTTTCAGAATCTTTGAAAGACTTATCCGAAGTCGTCATATAATAGCCAAGACCTGCGCCCACTAACCCAAATAGAGACACTACCTTTGTAGCATAAGGAACGCCTTTCTTTAAGGGCTTAAAATATTCGATATCATCAAATTTATGCGTTAAGATATCTGACTTACTTTTTAGTTTATAATATATTTCCCTTTTTTCATGATCAACATCCACGTATTTAATCATCATCTCTTCACTGCTTTTGTCTCGACTTTTTAATACCAACATTGCATTTGGCTTAATCGAAAGAATAGTCTCACCTTTTTCAATCCAAAGAGGAACTTTCTCATCTTCATCTTGAGAAAATATAATTGTAGAAAGGATTAATAGAGACGTGCTTGTAATTAGTTTTAAATCCATTTGGAGGTCTCTCTTAACTTAATTTGCGAATAAGCTGTCTTGTAAATTTTCATCAATAGGTTTTGCAATGATTTCCACTTCATCATTTTCAATATCAACATACCAGACCATGCAAAGCATGATATATTGATCGGTATCTTTGTGTTTCCATCTGCGAATTGTGCTAAATCTAGATTCCTTAAGGCCTGTGGAGCGTAAAATATTAGTTTGATTCTGTTTGATTTGTAGCGAATCTTCTTTATGAATAAATCCCTCGTCGTAGCTATGACCTACAAGATCAGATTTATGGTAGCCAAGAATATTGTACCAATCTCCTCCAATTTTTGTGATCACGCCATCGGAAACTCTTCCTTTAAGAACTAGAGAGCGCGAGTTGAGTTTAGAAAGCAAATCATCATTTGAATCAGTATTTATCTTGCTAGACTCTAATTTTAAAGTGGCAATTTCTTTTTTTAGTCTAACATTTTCATTAATAAGATAATCGATCACCGTTTTACGATCCTCTAAGCTTGGCTCTTGGTGATTAGGAATGTCAGGGGTTTGAATTTCAGAACGCACTTTTAGTAGATGCTTAGAAGGAACCTCTCCCTTAGTAAGCCAAGTGCTAATCGCTTGAGGAGTCACGCCAAAGTATTCTGCGACTTGGTATTTATGCCTATAGCCGTTTTCTACCATTACTCGGCTAATTATTTCTTGCGCTTTATTCATAAATAGATTATATAGTTAATATTAATTGAAT
>JAYZHS010000085.1:0-24674 GCA_036166315.1 Fidelibacterota bacterium | reverse complement strand
ATATTTTAAGATAATAAGATTATTTGTTCTTAAAATATTTTCTTAACCCAGCCCATGAGCAAATCACGCATTCTCCTGGTTCATGATTTCTAGCAGGACAATGTTCACGACCAAAAAATATTAATTGAAGATGGCGTTTATTCCATAGTGAATCAGGCCATAATTTTTTTAAATCCCTTTCCGTCATTTCAACATTCTTTGCCTTGGACAAACCCCATCTTTTAGCGAGGCGATGGATATGGGTATCTACAGGAAATGCTGGAATCTCATACCATTGCGACATCACAACGCTTGCAGTTTTATGGCCAACCCCGGCCAAGCTTTCAAGAAATACCCAATCAGCTCTCAATCCACCTGCATCAATAATTTGTTGTGCCATTTTTTTTAGATTTTTTGCTTTTGTTGGCGCTAATCCAATTTCCTGAATTAAGCTTTTAATGATATCTACATCAAGGTCGACCATTTTTTCAGGAGTATCTGCTTTATTGAATAGGGCAGGGGTAACTTGATTCACTTTTTTATCTGTGGTTTGAGCAGAAAGCATTACCGCAACAAGCAAGGTGTAGGCACTAGAGTGTTCAAGTGGAATTGGAGTTTTAGGGTATAGCTCATCTAGGATATTGCCAATTTTCTTTGCTTTTTGAGATCGATTCATTGCTTCAGAATTATTTTTTCAAAAATATTATATATTGAAAAAGAAAGATACGTATAAGTTATTCTTATCATTGATAAATTAATTTTATTAAAACGCAAAAATTTAATACATATACTTTACTAATGATTAGAAAATTACCATTCTTAAATAAAATATAAACCAAGAAGAGCCTTGGAAAGATCAACCATAATCATAGCTACTTTAATCCTATATAAATTATTATTAATTTTTATTGGGTGGTCCACGCGCAAAAAAAATATAACAATTGAAGATTATTTTGTAGGTGGCAGAAGACTAGGCCCTATAATTACTTCTATAAGCTATGCCGCAAGCAATTCGTCTGCTTGGACCTTGCTAGGGGTGAGTGGAATTGCATTTTCACAAGGCCTATCAACTTTATGGTTAGTAATAGGGGTAGTGACTGGTATGTTTATGTCATGGCTTAAAGTTGCACCAGCTATTTTAAAAATAACGCGTGAAAATAATCTGATTACGATTCCTCAGTTAATTTCAAATGATTACAATGGTAGAGATAAAAAATACATTCTATTTACATCATCCTTTATTATAATCTTTTCGTTCACTTTTTATATTGCTTCACAATTTCAAGGAGCTGGAAATGCCCTAAACGATACTTTTGGAATTAGTATTATTGAAAGCATTATGATCAGTGCGATAGTTATCTACCTCTATACTTATATGGGTGGATATCTTGCTGTGAGTATTACTGATACGATTCAAGGGATTCTTATGGCTATCACTGCTATAGTAATGCCTATTGTTGCTATTGTTAAACTTGGAGGCATTTCAGAACTTGTCAGAGGTTTTGCTTTTGCCACGAATGAATTTAGTAGCTTTTCAGCAGGGAATATCGGGATGACCGCATTAGGATTAATTATTGGACATCTAGGAATAGGTTTAGGATATTTTGGACAACCGCATTTGCTTTCACGATTTATATCCGTCAAAGATCAAGATACTTTGGTAAAATCTAGGAAATATGCAATGATTTGGTTTTGTGTTGTATTTACTGGAATGTGGCTATTGGGCATTGCAGGTCATTTTATGATTGAAGATTTAAATAATAATGAGAATATCTTTTTTAGATTGTCCAATGAGATCTTTCACCCAGCAATTCAGGGAATATTGCTTGCCGCAGTGGTTTCAGCAATTATGTCAACAGCGGATAGTCAAATATTAGTTTGTTCATCATCAATCAGCATCGACCTTGGTATCAAGCAAAATACATTAAAGCTGTCAAGGATAATTACCGGCATTGTGATATTAGCCTCAGCTTTAATTGCAGTTCTAATACCTGAAAAAATATTTAGTAGGGTATTATTTGCTTGGACCGCAATGGGATCATCCTTTGGGCCAGCAGTCATTTCTAAAATGATGAAATGGAAGATTAGCGCAATCCACTTACTAACTTCAATTATGCTAGGTTTTGTTTTGGCGGTTATATTTTTTTTATTACCCAATACCCCAGGAGATTGGCTTGAGCGGGTTATGCCATTTATGATTAGCTTGGCATTGATTTATTTTTTAAAAAAGAGTTGATCTTAACTGTATATGAACTTAATACAATCTAGTTTGAAACTTCCCTGTGGCGCAGAGATAAAAAATAGAATCGGAAAATCAGCCATGACTGAAAGAATTGCAGATTCAAATAATTTTGTAAATCAAAAACATCTTAATCTTTACCAAAGATGGTCGGAAGGTGAGTGCGGTTTACTAATTTCAGGAAATGTAATGGTTGATAGATTTAATCTTGAAGGCGCTGGAAATATTATTTTAGATCAAAGGAATTATAAAGACCAATTAGAAACTCTAAAGAAATGGACAGAAATAGGGACACGAAATCAAGCTCATTTTTGGATACAGTTAAGTCATGCCGGTAGGCAAACACCAATGGAAATAAATAAAACACCAATGGCGCCGTCATCGGTCCAGCTAAAGATCCCCGGAAGGAGATACGGGGTACCAATTGAAATGAACAATCAAGACATAATTAATACTATTGACCAATTCGTTTTTGCTGCCAAAATTGCTCAAGAAGTAGGTTTTACAGGGGTTCAATTACATTCAGCGCACGGGTATTTGTTATCTCAATTTTTATCACCAAATATTAATCAAAGAAATGATGAGTGGGGCGGTTCAATTGAAAATAGATCACGTCTCCTCATTGAGATTATACGTAGATGCCGCAAAGAACTTGGAAGTGATTATCCTATATCAGTTAAACTTAATTCAGCCGATTTTCAAAAAGGTGGATTTACTGATACTGAATCTACTGCTGTAGCAAAAATTCTTAACGAAGAAAAAATAGATCTATTAGAAATCTCAGGAGGAACTTATGAGCAGGCAAAATTTTTAGGATATGATGAGTTAAGCATAGACCCGAAAAAGAATTTGCACCTCACGCGCAGTACAGTTGCTAGAGAAGCCTATTTTTTATCTTATGCTGAAAATATATCATCGGTTTGCTCCACGCCATTGATGGTTACTGGAGGTTTTCGTACCATAAGAGGAATGAATTCTGCCTTATCTAGTATTTGTCATATGGTTGGTGTTGCGAGACCGCTTTGCTCAGACCCCCTAGCTGTAAAAAAACTTTTGTTGCGCAAAATCACGTCTTTGCCTAGTTTTGAAGATAACTTATCAATTGGCAAAAAATGGTTTTCTATCAATAGCTCTTTTACAATAATCAAGGCATTGAATGCACTCTGTATCATATCTTGGTATTATGTACAATTGAGAAGAATGGGAGACGGTTTAAACCCAGATCTAAAGATAAAAAGCCTATTCGCATTGATAATTAATGAAAAACTTGATAGAAAATCTGTAAAAATGTATCAAAAACGCATTCAAAATGATTATAATTAATTTTTATGTCAATTAATTCAAAAGTATGGAAAATTATTGGCTGGGCAGGTGCAGCGCTTGTGGTATTTGGATATTATTTAAATGCGAATGAACTTAGTATTTCTTGGTTAATATGGATTGCTGGGAATATAATGGTTGGCATGTATTCAATAACTAAAAAAGCTTATTCTACTGCTGTAATGTCATTTATAATCACTATAATGAATATATACGGCTATTTTAGCTGGATTAAATGAAATCCATAACAAAACCTCAAGATTTTCCATCCGCAGCAAATTTTAGTTATTTAAACGCCGCCAATGTGTCTCTGATGTTTAGTGGTGCAGAAAAAAAGATTCATGATTGGTTTAATGATGTATCCAAAAACGGAAGTAATAATTTTACAGAAGAAGTAGAGGAGAATGTTTTTAAGGATTTACATCTATCCGCTGCGAAACTCATTAATGCCGAACCGACAGAAATATCAGCAGGTTCAAGCGCAACTGAATTACTTAGCTCGCTGGCGTGGTCTGTAAGTCCCAAAAATGAGCAAAATATAGTAAGTACTAGCTCAGCTTTTCCTAGCACAGTCTACCCATGGGTACGCATTGCTAATAATACTGGCGCTGAAATACGGCTTGCAAAAGAAGTCAATAACTACACCTCAATTGAATCAATCAATGATTTGATCGATAAAAACACCAAAATAGTTTGCATATCCCATACTGAGTATAGAAATGGACAAACTTACGATTTAAACCAGCTTGCTGAAATTGCGCACCAAAATGATGCAATTTTGGTGGTAGATGCAACCCAATCAGCGGGTGCAATACCTATAGATGTGAAAAAAAACTCAATTGATGTTTTGGTTGCTGGCGCCTATAAATGGCTATGTGGGCCTTTTGGATCTGCATTTATGTATATTAGACATAATCTTGCAAATCAGCTAGAACCAGGATTAGTCGGGTTTCGAAGCCACGATAATATGTGGGATTTGGATGCCACTAGAATCCGCTATAAAAATGATGCTTCGAAATTTGAGTTTAGCACCACTGCTTTTGGGTGCGCTATTGGATTGACACAATCAATTAATTACTTAAATGGAATTGGTATTGAAAAAATTTATAACCATAACTTATTTTTATCTGATCATTTGATTAAAGGCTTGCAAAAGCTTGGTGCGAGTATTAAATCACCATTAAACCAAAATGATAGATCGTCAATCATTACTGCTAATTTTGAAAAAATTAATTCCGAACGATTAATTAAAGCATTAAAATCTGCTAAGGTGTTTGTATCTAGCCGGAAAGACTCGATAAGGTTTTCACCTCATCTTTATAATTCATTGGAGGATATAGAAATGACCCTTTCAGTAATCAGGAAGCATATTTAATTATGTCTGAAATAATTAGAGGATTCAATACCCATAAAAAAAATCCACTTTGCTATTTCCTTTTATTGTTATGCTTATTTGATGTAAGCGCAAGTATGCAAAGCGATCCTAATAAAAATTATGATATTGAGCTAGCTCAACTTGACGATAGTAGTATTTCTATTGATGGATACTTAGATGAAGAAGCCTGGAAAAATGCTAAAATGGTCAGCGGATTCACTAACTATCTACCTGTTGATGGTGCGAAAGCAGAGGATGATGCCGAAGTATATATTTGGTATAGTACTGATGCTATATATTTTGGAGTTGTGGCTTATGCTAATAAGAATGAAGTTAGGTCAACCCTAGCTGACCGAGACAAGCTAAACAGTGATGATTATTTCCTTTTTGTATTAGATACTTATAACGATCAAAGAACAGCTTATGCTTTTGCAGTCAATCCAATTGGTCAGCAGTACGATGGAACTATTACAGATAATGTTCCCGATAGAAAAGCATCAAAGCCTTATACTATTGATAAAAATCCGGACTATGTCTATGATTCAAAAGGTAGGATCACTGAAAAGGGATTTGAAATTGAAATTAAAATTCCACTAAAAAGTTTACGTTTTAATAACAGTAGTACTCAAAAATGGGGTTTTAATGTTTTGAGAAAAGTGCAGCATTCTCGTTATTGGACTTCACTTATACCTCTTAAACTAGGCGAAGCCTCCTTCTTAGCTCAGAACGGAAAACTATCTAATATTAAAAATTTAAAATCTAATCGCCTTTTTGATATCAATCCCGAACTGCGCGGAGCAATGAGTAGAATGCAGGAGGATAATGATTTCAGTTCACAAACTCAAGATCCCTTGGGTGTGAATATACGATACGGGTTATCAAATAATACCGTTCTAAATGCTTCATTAAATCCTGATTTTTCTCAAATTGAAGCAGATGTGGCTCAAATAAGCTACGAACCTAGAAGAGCCTTATATTTTCCAGAAAAGCGACCTTTCTTCTTAGATGGTATTGAATTCTTTTCTACTCCTACTAGGTTAATTTATACAAGAAAGATTGTGAACCCTGTAGCATCTTCAAAAATCACTGGTAAAATTGGCGATAAAAATTCAATTGGTGTGATTTCTGCAGCGGATAATTTTGGCCCATCAATCAGCAAGATGGATGTTGCTGCGGTTAATGCCCTTAGATTGAAGCGCGATTTTTTAGATCAAAACCATGCAGGAATTGTTTATACCGATAAAACGTATAATGATTATTCAAATCGTGTTTTTGCTATTGATGGAAAAATTATTCTAAAGAATAAATATTCTTTTCAAGGTCAAGGAGGATTTAGCGTAACAAATAATGCAGACAATGCAGGGAAACCAGCCCCAATGTGGAACTTATCTGCAAATTCTTCCAACAGGGACTGGTCGCACTCATTTACTTCAACAGCTTTTCATAGCGAGTTTAATCCTGCGCTGGGCTTCATAAGCATTGGTGATTATGTTAGCATAGCAGCTGGTACCCGTAGAACATTTTATGGTTCTAAAGGAAATGCAGTGGAAAAATTTACTATGGGGTACAGGCATACCTACAATTGGAGTTACGATCCATTTATTAATGGAGAACAGCCCCTTGATTGGAGAAGTTATCCAACGTTTTCGTTTAATTTCAGAGGAGGTTGGGGATTAAGCACTTTCATCTGGTATGAGTCTTTTGGTTTTTCTGAAAAATCTTATCAAAACCATTTCTATAAAGATGGTGAGGAGTACAAACCTTTCGTTGATAGAGATGCAATAATAAATTTAGGGTTTATGACTACTTTACAATTACCTCAGCTTGATTCATTCTCTGGTAGCATAAAGTATGGCTATGGCAAAGATCCAAATTATCAGGAATGGGCGCCTGGCATGATTGAGCTGATTGAAATGAAGTTGTATTGGAATCCATCCGATCAGCTTCGAGTAAATTTTAGACTCAATCAACAAAAAAATAAACGCCCAACTGATGAAACATTGGTATCCAGCGGTACCGTACCAAGACTAAAGGTTGAATACCAGTTGACAAAAAGTCTTTTTCTAAGATTCGTTGGTCAATATAACTCATCGTACCGAGACAGTTTATTTGATACTTCTCGTGATGGCCTACCGATTTATTTTAAAAATTCTGATGGTACCTACATTCGAGCAGGAAAAAATGAAAGTAACAACATTCAAGCAGACTTCCTTTTTTCATACAGACCCACTCCAGGAACCTTGGTTTTTATAGGTTATGGTTCTGAGTTGAGTGAGCCAGAGCGATATAGATTTCAATCGATGCAGCGACAGTCGGATGGTTTATTTATTAAGATGAGCTATGTCTATAGACTATAAATATAATGTACAAAACTTTAATAATTCTGTTTCTGTGTTTATCTGCTTGCTCTCTCAAGACATCAGATAGAGATATTGTTCAAAAGTCGGCCGCAGAACAGAACTACGAAAAGTATTTTAAAAGAAATAAAAACAATGTTGATTTACTTGAGGGTATTTGGTATGAATATGCTGTAGGCAGCTTATACAAGGATAGACTGTTGTTACAGCGGATTAGAGAGCCGAATCGAGCGACGTGGATTATTATAAAAGATAAGGATTCAAAAAGATATAATGTATTGAATGCGAATGGTAAGGATAATTATTTCAATGCCTTTTTTAAGCCCACAGAAAATAAAAATACTTATTCCTTTAATTGCGATATTAAGGGTACCCAAACAAAGATTTCTTCTCTTGCAAAAATCACGAATAAGAATCAATTAGAGATGGAGTATGACGCACCTAGCGGTATGATTAGTGATAATTATGATAAACTGGATGGAGAAGTTGTTCTGCATTGGAAAATAGAGTGGATAAAGTCGTTTCCAAGAAACTAAAGCATAGCAGCTATGTCAAAATATAAATTAACCCGCAGATCTTTTGTTCAAACTAGCATTACTAGTTTAGCAAGCGGACTTACGGCAATTTATGGAAAATCGATTCTTGATCAAGTCAAACCTTTTACTATGCCAAAAAGTTCGAATGATGATAATTGGTCTGCTATAAGATCGCACTTTATTCTTGATGATGGTGTAGCATATATGAATAATGCTAGCCTTGGAATGCCGCCACTTGAAGTTGTGGATAGCGTAAACAAAGGATACAAGGCAATCTCTAAAGACCCTCTACACGGAAAACATCACCTGCAAGGAACGATAAAAAATAATGTAATTCCAGCTTTGGCAAAGATGTTTGGCGCAAAAAGCAAAGAGATGATTTTAACTAGAAACGCTTCAGAGGCACTTCATTTACAAACTACAGGTCTAATTCTTAAAGAAGGAGATGAAGTGATTGTTTCAACGCAGGAACACCCAGCAGCGCTTAAACCATGGATACACAGAAAAGCAAAAAATAATATTAAAATAAAAACAGTGTTTATACCTAGTCCATTGATTAGCGAAAGAGATGTAGTTAATAGGCTTTCAAGCGCCATTACTTCAAAAACAAAGGCCATTTCATTTTGTCATGTTACTAGAGGGGGTCATAAATATCCTGTAAAAAAGATTTCACGCATGGCAAGAAAAAAAGGAATTGCAACGCTTGTAGATGGCGCGCAAGCGGTAGGGCAATTTCCAATAGATATTAAGGATTTGGAATGTGATGCCTATTCCGCCAGTTTGCATAAATGGGTTTTAGCTCCTTCTGGAACAGGTTTTTTGTGCGTAAGGGAAAATTCAAAGGATTATTTTGATTCCCCTTTTGATCCAGATGCATCAGATATTCATGGTTTATTTAATCCACCTGGCACAAAAGATTTACCAGTTAGGGCAGGAATAAATAGCGCACTCAATTTTATTAATAAAATTGGAATGAAAAATATAGAAAGACGTTGTAGATATCTATCGGACTATTTAAAAGAAGGCTTGAAGAAGATTAATGGCGTTACATTGCTTAGCGGTAAATCGCCAAACTTATCAGCACCAGGATCTACTATTTTCGAAAAGAAGAAACTGGATGCCATTACCTCTGTTGATTTATTTGAAAAAAGAATAAAATTTCACATTGACGAGCATCAAAGAGATGGACATAATGCTATTCGGATTTCCACTCATATTTATAATTCGACAAATGAAATTGATGCGCTTTTAAATGAGTTGAAAAATTTATAATAAATTGTTTTTGAACTACAATTTAATTAACCATAATCCAATCAATCATTAAAGCAAAATTTCCCTCATTTTTATCAGAAATCATTATTCCAATCTCGCGTATGAGTAATTCAGATAATCGCTGAACATTTTGAACATTGTAACCGCGGTAAGTGGGGAAGAAGTCTTGAATATTTAGGGTAATTTCCTGCCATGTATTGGACTCGGTTGAAAAGGAGTGTGAGTAGGAAACCCAACTATTTTTATTGGTTCGTACTCTAAAGTTATATTTTCTACCATCGCCTTTTATTCGTAAAGTAATAGATGATATGCCTATTAGATCGTAGGGGTAATAGGCGCGAACAGATGAAAATCCCCCATTATTTGCTAAAGATAAATATCCTTTAAACTCACCTAAATTATTATTGATTTTAAAACTGCCCCTAGATCGTCCACCCATAACAGTATCATCTACAATGTTCCATGAAAGCAAATCGTTTTCACTAAAATCCTCAAGCATGATTTCTTCTTGAGACATTTCTTGTAAATTGATACTTTGTAATGGGGGTTCACATGCGTATAATGTCAAGAAACTAAAAATAAACAAAAAATTATTTTGCATAAATTTTCCTTTAAAAAGAGCGTTATGAGCGTTATATTAGATGTAAATTATTACATAAATATTTAATAAAAAAGGTTTTTTAAATGAAACGAAGAAAGTTTATAAAGCAATTTTGCAGTGCCTCAGTCGCCTGTTCTATGCCGATTGCTTTAACATCGCTGCAATCATGCTCAGATCTTAGCAGTGAAAATGATTCAAAAGATAATAGTCCTAATCCAGGTGATGTGAACTCAATTCAATTTGACCTGAATGATCAGCAGCTTTCCCCTTTGAAGACAGTGGGTGGCTCTATTGTAACTATGTCATCAGATTTTGACAGAGCTGGATTAGTAATGTATAGAGAGAGTTTAGATGATTTACTAGTATTTAGCAGAAGCTGTAGCCATGCAGGCACCTCGATTAATGCATTTTCGAATGGCGTAGCAACCTGCCCAAACCACGGTGCCAAATTTAATATTGATGGATCGGCTATTTCTGGGCCTACAAATGCACCATTACTACAATATTCATCAACGATTGATGGCTCAATCGTAACAATTACAAAATAAATTCAGCATTATTAAACTCATGCAAGAATCCTTTTTTCAGATATCTTTAATTTGAGACCAAATGACTAAATCATTAAAGACAGCTGTTTTATTGTTTTCCGTTATGATCCATGCTAGCCTAGGTCTAGCGCAATCATATACCTACAAAAGCCCTTCGCGCGATGGTATAGGAAAAATTTACCAGGGAAGGGAAATAAGTAAGGTAATGGGACATTTAGGGGCTTCCTGGCTTGAAAGAAGTAGCCGGGCTAATGAGGAGAGTCCAAATTTAGCTGTAGATTTATTAGACCTTAAGAAAGATATGATTATAGCTGATTTTGGTGCCGGCACAGGTTATTTTACATCAAAATTGGCAAGAAAATGCAGTATTGTATACGCTGTTGATATCCAACAAGAAATGCTTGATTTAAATGCAAAGCAAATGCGAAATAAAAATATTAATAATGTTAAGTTTATTCTAGGTTTTACTGATCGGACTGGACTACCAAAAAATAGCCTAGATCTTGTAATTCTTGTGGATGTTTACCATGAGCTTGAAAATCCATTAGAAATCATGAACGATATAAAATCTTCTCTCAATCAAACGGGTAAGGTTGTATTGATAGAATATCGCAAGGAAGATCCCACTGTTCCAATTAAGCCTTTGCATAAAATGAGTGTTGAGCAAGTAGTTAAAGAGATGCGTCAGGTTAATTTAAAGCTTCACTCAAATATTCAAGAACTCCCAAGACAGCATATGTTAATTTTTTCAAAATGATGAAGCTTAAATTATTTCCACTGGGAATTGTAGCCTTCCCTTCAAAATTTGTACCACTTCATATTTTTGAAGAGCGCTACAAAAAGCTTATAAATGAATGCATTGATCAAAATAGTGAGTTTGGCGTTGTTTATCAGGATAATAATGGCCTTGCAGATGTGGGCTGCACTGTAACGGTTACAAAGTTGCTAAATAAATACCATGATGGCAGGATGGATATAATCACTCAAGGTAAGAAAATATTTAAATTAAAAGATCAAGAAGTTATTGATGATATTACAATCGGCGATATAAGTATTTTGCCTGAAATCAAACCGCTTCCAAGTGAAATATTTGATCCATTAAAAGAAAAGTATCTCAAGCTATTAATTATACTAGGCTTAAAAGAAAATATTAATCGCCATTTAGCAAAAAATACTACTTTTGAGCTTCTTGAGATGATTGAATTATCTCCAAAATTTGAATTAGAATTAATTTCAATTAATTCAGAGAATAAAAGGGCTGAGATTTTAAATCAATTTTTTAATTCTTTACTTAATCAATCCAGTCAATTCAATTCAAATGAAAGATTCCAATCATAGATGGGAACTTTGAAGCCATTTTTTTCTTTTAGAAATTTAATTAAAACATTTTTTATCATATTATTTATGATATTTCAATCCTGCTCCAAGGTTTATCTAGGGTCGCATGATCAAGCTTTATTTGACGAAATAAATCAATCAGATCGCCTTAATAAAACTGTTGAAAATTGGGAAGATGGAACAAGAACTGATGGCAAGAAAAATGAATTTGAATGGTGGTATTTTGATGCTGAGCTGGATGATGGCAGTTTAATCGTAGCTTATTTTTACAAGGTACATTTTCTCAAAGACCAATATTTCATTGGATTTAATTATACATCACCTGAAAATGAAAATTTTTTCCGTTTAAAATATTTTAACAAAAATGATGTTTCTTTTTCAAAAGACAGTTGCCTAGTTCTAATGAATGATAACTCCTTTACTGGTAATTTAAAAAACTACAATATAACACTAGACCCAAGTGATTTTGATAATTATGGATTTGATCTCAATTTATATTCATTAATTGACCCATATAGACCTCAAGATGGTATTATTAATGCTGGCGATGAATATTTTGCTTGGCTGGCAGCTGTTCCTAATGGTGAGGTAGAAGGCACTGTTACGATTGATGGGGTAAAAAAAGAAATTAAAGGAACAGGTTACCATGATCACAACTGGGGCAATACTCCTCTTCAGAAACTTTTCAGCGGCTGGACATGGTTTAGAGGGAAAGCTGGTCCCTATACGGTTATTTTAGCGGAATTAAATGCTGTTGAAAATAGGGGTGGGTTTGATATTCCAATCTTGTTTGTAGCAAGTAAAGATCAGAGAGTAGTGAATAAATTTGGTAACAGACAGCTGTTAACCATGAAAAGCGATTTGATTAAAAATTATTATCCTAAAAAAAATGAACCCCAATTCTCAAAATTTTCTATTGTATCTGATAATAATGTTTCAGTCAAAATTTCTGGTGAAAATATTATAGATAATATTGAAATTTTTAAAAGAATGAATCTCCCGCTACCGCTAAATATATTTAAACCAATGATCAATCTTAGTTTTAAAGCTAGTGGTATTGATCCTTACTATACTCGATTTTCAAGTAACTTTATTTTAAAGTTTAATGATGGGACTTTTTATGAAGGTACAGGTATAATGGAAATCATGGATCTTCAATAAAATTATATGCCAAATATTTTAAATTTTGAAAATGTCTCCAAAAAATATGGAGAATTAGATGCGCTAAATGAAATTCAATTTACGATTCCTGAAAATTCTATCTTTGCAATTTTAGGTCCAAATGGGAGTGGAAAGTCAACATTAATAAAAATTTTGGCTGGCCTAATTACATCTTGGAATGGTAATATTTTATACAAAAATAGATCAATACGTATTGATACTGACTATCTTAAAAATTTTGGTTTTATTGTTGAAGACCCTTCCTTTTATGAATACCTAAGTGCAAAGAAAAATTTGCAGATTTTTTGCCGCTTAACCAATACACCTTTTTCTCGAATAAATGAAGTGCTGGATATTGTGGATCTGCTTGATCGTCAATATGATCATGTTTCCAATTATTCTTATGGAATGAAGCAGCGCCTGGGCATTGCGCAGGCTTTATTGCACGACCCAAAGATATTAATTTTGGATGAGCCAAATAATGGTCTTGACCCAATTGGAATCAATCAAATGGCTGACATTATCTATAGATTGAACCACGAGGGTAAAACAATTTGTATATCTACACATTCTTTAAATGAAGTAGACAGGCTATGCTCTGATGTTGCGATACTGAAGAATGGTAAGCTGATCATCAATAAAAATATTCGAAATGAGATAAAAACTAAAAATTATTTTCGAATTGAAATTTCAGATTTAAATGAAGCGCTTGAAATAATTAAGAAAATTAAAGGAGTATCAATACTTTCAAAGCAAAGCAATTCAATTATAGTATCACAGAATTCAAGAAACCTTTCACTGCTTAATAATAAAACTCTGAAAAAACTTAAATGTATACAATCTATTCATACTGAGTCCGATTTAATTGAGTATTATTATGTTTAAGTCAACTTTAATTAATGAGGCAATTAAAGCTCTACATAAAAAGAGAACCTATATAAGTTTCATCTTGTTATTCTTTTTGGTGCCTTTAATTATTTTAGCAATTGGAAATGGCGCGGATTACCTTGAAAAGCAAATCTATGGACAGTTAACCGATTCATTTGTTGTTTTTGGATCCTTAACAAATGGATACCTAGCTAGCTATTTGATTATTGCGATTTTGGCAGGACAAATGCCTTTTCTTGCTACAATCGTTGCTTCTGAAATAGTTTCTGGTGAATACGCTAAGGGTACATTTAGAATGTATTTGTCACGACCAGTATCAAGAACTAAAATTCTATTTTCTAAACTTATAGTGGTAATACTTTATACAATAATTATGATGTTTTTCTTTGTGTTTTACACGCTTGGGGTAAGTTGCGCTTTTCTTGGGATAGGAGACCTCGCTGTTTTTCACAAAGGGCTCTTATTTCTTTCTGATGGTGACATTTTATGGAGATTCTTTTTGGCATTTATAATTTCAACTGGAGTGATGCTAGCTATATCTAACTTATGTTTTATGCTTTCGACATTTTCAAGAAATAGTGTTACGCCAATAATAATAACAATAAGCGCGGTATTTATTGGCTCAGCAATTTCATTTATACCTCTTGAAATTTTTGAGTCTGTTAATCCATATCTATTTACAGGCTATATTGATTTATTTTTAGCTGCATTTCATGATCCTATTCCATGGGATTTAATTCAAGACGCGTCAATTGTATGTTTACTATGGTCGTTAATTTTTGTCACTATTTCTTTTTATAACTTTACAAATAAAGAAATTTTATCATGAAAAAAATTCTTCAAATATTTTTTATTATTTCTTCTTTTGCCTTATGTGAGGAAAATAAGAACGCTACAGAAATTATAAATAAAACTGAGCAAAGATTTAGAATGATTAATGATTACCAGGTAAATATGGTTATTTCAATTAATATTCCTGCATTTCGTATGCCCAAGAAAAAATATACCGTATTTTTTAAGCAACCAAACCAAGTTCAAATAAAAAGCAAAGGCTTCGGCCTTCTACCTAGAACGGGAATGTTTACACCTCCTAGCGAAAACTTCAATAACTTAACAGATGTTACAATTAATCATACCGCAGATAGTCTAGGTTATGGCAGTGTTATGCTTCGCGGTAATCTTATTGTAGATAGCCTAGCGATTAAGATGCCAAATGACTATGCAAAATTAACGTTTAAGCCAACAGTTGATGTTGTGATAGACACCTCGCAATGGGTGATAACTAGGGTTATTACCAAAATTGATACAATCAAAATTATGGAAATAAATAATATTTATGATTTTGTAGATGGAAGCTATTTTTTACCAATCAGATCTACTGTAGAGTATTTTGTTAAAGATGCTCGTATTTCAAAATGGCTAAAAAAAGATATTGGAACCATAATAGGCAATCAACAATCTATTGATCCTGTTAGTGATATGGTAAGAGGGGAGATTTCTGTTACATATAATAAATACAAAGTAAATCGCGGAATCAATGATTCAATTTTTAAAAAATAATTATTCCTATTTTTATTTCAACTAAATCAATATTTTAGGATGAAAAAAAGAATACCACCACCCTTGATTGCAATGCTCTGCGTCTTAATCATTTTTCTTTCTAAAAGCATTTTTCCTTCATTTGTATTTTCTTACAAACTTCAATTAGGCATTTTTGTTATTACTATAGGTTTTTTACTTTTGATTATTTCAATCAAATCATTTATTGATAACAAAACGACTATTAATCCTTTGAATCTTAAAAAATCAACCTATTTGGTAACTAGTGGAGTCTTTCGTTTTTCGCGAAATCCTATGTATTTAGGAATGTTATTATTTCTTTTAGGAACAGCTATAATTTTAAATATCATTGGTGGTTTGATTATTTCAATACTTTTTATTTTTTACATGAATTTTTTTCAGATAATACCAGAAGAAAAGGCCTTACAAAATCTATTTGGTAAAAATTATAGAAATTATAGAAAAACTGTTAGAAGATGGATTTAATTTATTGCAATATAATTATTTAACTTTTACTTCATTTTAATAAATATAATAATAGGTTTTATATGATAACAGTAATATCGCCAGCAAAAAAATTATCGGAAGAGTGCTCTGCGGCTGAGTTTAGCTATTCCCAATCAGATCATCTTAAAAAAACAACTGAACTTGCAAATCAGCTAAAGAACTTTGAGCCTTCTCACTTGCAAGATCTGATGAGTATTAGCGAAAAGCTTTCAATCTTGAATTGGGAGAGATATCAAAATTGGCAGCTACCTTTTACTGCGAATAATTCTAGACAAGCTTTTTTCACATTTAAGGGGGATACATATACTGGACTAGATGCTGAATCATTAAATAAAAAAGAACTAGCTTTCGCACAAGATCATACTCGAATCCTTTCAGGACTTTATGGATTACTAAAGCCCCTAGATCTAATTATGCCTTACAGGTTAGAGATGGGAACTAAGCTAGAGAATAATTCTGGAGAAAATCTTTATGATTTTTGGGGGAATACACTTACCAAATATTTACAAGACGAACTATCTACACATAGCTCAAAGTTTATTATTAATTGCGCGTCAGTTGAATATTTTAAATCGATTGATAATGGTTCATTAAAATCCCAAGTTGTAACCCCTGCGTTCAAAGAGATTAAAAACGGTAAACCACGGATTGTATCGTTTTTTGCTAAAAAGGCTAGAGGAATGATGGCGAGATATATCATCCAAAATCAAATAAACAATGTTGATGATATCAAGCAGTTTGACCTAGGCGGATATAGCTACAACTCTGATTTATCGCAAGATTTCGAACCTGTTTTTACTAGAGCCCAAGCCTAACTTAAACTGCGTTTTTGATTAACCGATCTGTTCTGCCAACTATTTCCACTGCAGCGCTATCAGAAGATTGATTAATAATTGTGACATCGCCCTGATTTAAGGTAAGAGAAATGTGACCATCAAGAAATTCTTCAACTTTTGCAATCATATCAATTTTATCTGGGGCGTAGAGTAAACCGCTTCGTTTGCCTGGTCTGATTTTAAGCTCTAAATCAAGATTACCTCTCTTCAGGTTCCACTCTAGCGTATTATTTTTTAATTCAATTTTTGCGATCTTTGAAAAATTGTATGTTGTAAATCGATAAAGCTGATCACCGTGCTGAATTCCAATTATAAAACCTGAAAATTCATATTTTCTCCAGGGGATAGTTGCAAGCGATACAGAAACACTTATTTTAGAATCCTCAAAATTGTTTGATTGAGCCCATACCCAATCTTTTGGAAAATTTTTGCCCCAATCTTTTTCAATATAGCCATGACCTTTATCAAAATCTATTTTATTATCATTGATGGTTAGAGCTCCACTTAGGTCATGATCCATGCTAAGTATACCATGAAAGCACTCCATCGTTGGGACGTAGCCATACCAACCCATGCATCCATGCTCAAATAAAGTTACAGGCCAAGGTTTGAGATTTTGCGCTGTGATTTTACCATCTACTTTTATCCGTTCATTTTGAAAGTTTAAACTAATTTCATTCAATGAAAAGAAATTTTTGCCTAGCTGTAAGGCGTAAGATTTACGGTCACATTGAAAATCATTAACATTATAGGGGATATAATCAACTTGCCCACTAGATCCTTGGTAGAACATTAAAAACGCTGTTTCATTATCATCAATTCCGCTCCTATAAATACCAGGTATTGTAACAATTGTATCGCCATTTGCGCAGGACATCTTATGGTACCAGCCTTCAAAGAAAGGCCTTTTTATTGATTGACCATGAAATAATTCAGGACGTCTTAAAAACATTTTATATTACTTATTAATAGATATTTATTTAGAAATTATAAAACTAAAATTACTAAATAATTAATCAATTCATGGAATCAATAATACTCATTATAGCTGCTTTCTTAACCTCTATGCTTTCAGCGATCATTGGAATGGGTGGTGGTATAACATTGCTTGGTATTATGGCGCTATTAATGCCCAGCGGTTATCTTGTTGTTGCATATCATGGCATTATACAGCTTGTTAGCAATGTAACAAGAACAACCGTTTATAGGCACCATATTACCATGCCTATTATCAAAAGGTTTTTATTGGGTTTAATTCCAGGTCTTTTTCTTTCTGCGATAATTATTTATGGAATTATTAATTATTATGATGTTGTCTCAGCGGCTGATTTAAAAATTGACTTTTTAAAGCCGGTCATTGGTCTATATATAATATGGTTTCTTTTTTTAAGAAAAAAGAAGAATAAGATATCTCAAGAGGTATTTAAATGGATGGGCGTTATAGCGGGACTTGCTACAGTGTTTATTGGTGCAATGGGACCACTAATTGCGCCATTATTTATTAATAATGAATTAAAAAAAGAGAATGTAATTGCAACCAAAGCCGCATGCCAAGCAGCAGGTCATCTAGGTAAAATACCTATCTTTGTCGTTTTATTTGAAGTAAGCTATATTGAGGATTGGAATGTGCTATTACCATTGGTGTTCGCCGTATACTTTGGGACAAAGCTTGGTAAGCGAATGCTGGGAATATTGCCAGAGGCTCTTTTTCAGACTTTGTTCAAAACAACCCTTACTCTGATCGCCATTAGATTGATATTGATTCAGTTATGGTAAAAAATCTATCTATATTGGTATTCATTTTAGTAAGCTGCTCCAGCACTTCTAATTCCAATGTTTTGAAGAATATAATGCGTTCAATGGATAGTAGATTTTCATCCATTATTAACAACCCAGATCAACATGCTATGCAAATAGTTTATACCCAAATAGATCGCGATTCAACGCAAGTACCCCAGTTCACTACTCACGCATTCAACGTAAAGCCTAAAAAGTATTTTTATCCAGCGAGTACGGTAAAATTCCCAGCGGCTGTTTTAGCATTAGATAAGTTGAGACGCTATGAATCTTTGAGTATCACAAAAGATAGTAAGCTCACAATAAAAGCAGATCAAGAATGGATGTCTTCAGTTAGCTATGATTCAACCGCACAGAGCGGCAATGCTACAATTGGACAGTTTATTAAAAAAATATTTGTTGTTTCAGATAATGATGCGTTCAATCGTTTATATGAATTTCTAGGTCAAGATCATTTTAATCAACGCATGTGGGATCTTGGCTATCCAGATACTAGAATGCGCCATCGTTTATCGATTCGGCTGACTCCAGAACAAAATAAATATACTAACTCATTTAGTTTTTATATTAATAATACAAGATTGCTTGATCAACCTATGCGATACTCTAAATTACCGCTCGCTGTAAACTCAACTGATAATTTGATTGGCAAATCTTATATTTTAGATGAGGAAGAAATAAATTCGCCAATGGACTTTTCTGGAAAAAACTTCTTTAATTTACTAGAGCAGCAAGCATTTTTAAGGCAGGTAATCTTTCCAAAGCATGTCAATGTCAATAATCGCTTATATCTCACCAGTGAAGATTACAGCTTTTTATATGAATGGATGTCAAAGTTGCCCAGAGAGAGCGTCCACCCATTTTATGGTAGTTATGATAAATACCCTGATGGTTATTGCAAGTTTTTTATGTTTGGAGATTCACAGAAGAAAATTCCAGACCATATTCGTATTTATAATAAGGTGGGTATGGCTTATGGCTTTTTAATAGATAATGCCTACATAATTGATATCAAAAATAATATTGAATTCTTTTTATCCGCTGTGATCTATGTTAACGAAAACCAGACCTTAAATGATAACAAGTATCAATATGATCAGCTAGGCTTACCATTTTTATCTGAACTGGGTACGGCAGTTTATAATTATGAACTTGCCAGAAAACGGAATGTGGATCCAGATCTAGGCCAATTTATTTTACAATAATACTTTTCAATCGCTCAGTTAATAAATTAGATTTATTCTAGATAAAAGAGCAAATTTTAATCATTATATATCTATGAAAAAGCTAACACTTATTTTTTGTACAGTCATTTTTAGTTGCGCCGAATCAGATGTGAAGCTAAAAGTTGTCAGTGCTTCTGACATTCTCAAGCAGGTTCGAACACATAATCAAAAAGAGTCAGTATTGGTAAATTATTGGGCCACTAATTGCGCGCCTTGCATTGAAGAGATACCAATGATTGTTGAGCTTTCGGACCAATATAGCGAGGATTTAAAAGTGTACTTTGTTAGCACTGATTTTCTTGAGAACAAGAAAGATGTGATTCGATTTTTAGAAAAGCATGATATAGATGGGATATCCTTCCTTAAGGGAGAAGGTAGTATTTTTGATTTTATAAATACTATCAGCGAACAATGGTCTGGGGCCATGCCGTTTACAATCATCTATGATAAAGAGGGTAATGTATCTAGCTATTGGGAGAATATTGAAGATAAGAGTTTTTTTGAAAATGCTATAAAGAAAGCA
Organism: Fidelibacterota bacterium; assembly: GCA_036166315.1. Lineage (GTDB taxonomy): Bacteria > Fidelibacterota > Marinisomatia > Marinisomatales > TCS55 > TMED108. Next base: position 4,611 of record JAYZHS010000085.1, on the reverse strand, counting down.
ATCGATTCATGAAGTTTGAAGAATTTCAATTAGAGCGCCAGCAATCTACCTGGGAAAATAAAGTAGATTATAATCTTTCTGAGAGCGGCGTTCATCCTAGAACTTTAAAGATGTTATTTGATTCAGAGTTTATTGAAAAAATAGAAAATACTGAATTGACTTATGGATTTACTGAGGGATCACCAGACTTGCGACAATCCATCGCTTCAATATACCAAGGAGCAACAGTTGATAATGTTCAAGCTTTTAATGGCTCTGCGGAAGCCAATATGGTTTCAATCATGACCTTGATTGAAACCGGAGATGAAGTAGTGTATATGATGCCAAATTATCTTCAAATCTATGGATTTGCTCGTGGATTGGGTGCAGACGTAAAAACATTCCAATTGCATGAATCTTTACAGTGGAAACCAGACCTAGATGAATTAAGATCGATTGTGTCTGAAAAAACAAAGCTTATCTGTATTTGTAATCCCAACAATCCTACCGGATCCGTTCTGCCAAAGCAAATGGTTGAAGATATTGTAGCTATAGCAGAGAGCGTTGATGCATGGATTGTATCTGATGAAGTATATCGTGGGGCAGAATTGAACCACGAAGAATGCACTTCATTTTGGGAACCTGGGTATGGAAAAACAATAGTAAACTGTGGCCTTTCTAAGGCATATGCGCTTCCTGGACTGCGCCTTGGCTGGTCGCTATCAAATCCAGATTACATTAAGCAGTGCTGGGCAAATCATGACTATACAAGTATTTCTGTTGGTCGCCTAAGTGATATAATTGCTGCCCATGTATTGCACCCCAATAATCGAATGAAAACATTAAACTATATTCGAGAATCTCTTGCAATCAACTTAGATATTTTCCAGAACTGGATATCAGGCTTTGGCGATCACCTTGGATTTATACCTCCAGAAGCTGGAGCAATGGCTTTTGTGCATTACGATTGGGCTATTAACTCTTCAGACTTAATAGAAAAAGTAAGAAAAGAAGCGAGCGTGATGCTCGTAGCGGGCGACTGGTACGGTATGGATCGCTATATCAGATTTGGGTACGGTGCAAAGCAATCTGATTTAGAGAATGCATTGGATAGAATAACGCCTATATTTAAATCGCTATGATCGACTTTAGATCAAATATAGAACAGGTTTATAAAAGATCTAATCCACATATACGCCATACGCCACTTGAGCATTCACCTTATTTAAGCAATCTTGCTAGCGCAAATGTATTTCTAAAGCTTGATAATATTCAAAAGACAGGTTCTTTCAAATTTAGAGGCGCTATTAGCAAAATGACTTCAATGTCGGATCAAGAAAAATCTAATGGAGTGGTAACCGCATCTACTGGAAATCATGGCGCTGCCTGCTCATTGGCTATGTCCACATTACAAATAAAGGGCAAGATTGTTGTGCCAGAAAATGTACATAAGAATAAGGTTGAAAATATTCTTAACCTTGGGGGAGAGGTTGAGTATTATGGGGATGATTGTATTGATGCCGAAGAAAGGGCGCAGGAGATATCAAAAACTACAGGAGCTACCTATATTTCTCCTTATAATGATGAAGCGATTGTGTGCGGCCAAGGCACAATGGGATTAGAAATTTGGGAAGACCTAAAAGGTGTTGATGCGGTATTTATATCGGTTGGTGGCGGAGGCCTTATTTCAGGTGTAGGTGGCTATCTTAAATCTATGAATGAATCTATCCAGGTATATGGAGTATCCCCAGAGAAATCTTGCGTTATGTATGAATCTTTAAAAGCCGGCAAGCAACTAGATTTACCATCGGAGCCAACTTTATCTGATGGGACAGCTGGTGGCGTTGAATTTGGTTCTATGACATTCGAGATGTGTAAAGAGATTATTGATGATTTTAGTATAGTCTCTGAAGGAGAAATTGCAAAAGGAATTCAAATTGGCGTAGAAAAACATCACCAGCTTATTGAGGGTGCAGCTGGCACTGCAATTGCAGGATTCATGAAACAAAAAGATAAGTTTAAAGATAAGACGGTCGTTCTGGTTATGTGCGGTGGCAATATTAGTGGCGCTGTCTTGAAATCAGTATTTTAATGCAGATCATAAGCTTAGAGCATATCAATTCTATTTTGCCACAGGTGGATTTAATTCAAGAAATTGAATCGGGGTTTAAAGCATATTCTAATGATTTAGTAGTGGTTCCGCCTGTAGGCGAACTAAGCTTTCAATCTCCCCCTGGCGATGTTCATATAAAGTATGGATATATCAAAGGGGACGAGGTTTATGTAATTAAAATTGCTTCTGGTTTTTATAAAAATACATCCGCTGAACTCCCCGCGGGAAATGGCATGATGTTAGTGTTTAATCAAAAAACAGGTCAACCAGTAGCAATGCTGCAAGACGAATGTTATCTAACAGATATTCGTACAGCAGTTGCCGGTGCAATTACTGCAAAATATCTTGCACCTAAACATGTTGAATATATCGGTATAGTGGGAACCGGCGTACAGGCAAGATTGCAACTGCAATATTTAAGAGATATTATTGACTGCAACAATGTTATAGTTTGGGGAAGAAGTTCTGATGCATTATCAAATTATAAAGAAGCAATGATTAAGCATGGATATAAAATTAAAACAGCAACTGATATTAGCGATATTATCGATTATTGCCAGCTAATTGTTACCTGCACGCCCAGCGAAGAAGTTTTAATTAATAGAGTTAACCCGGGAACGCACATAACAGCTATGGGATCTGATACTATATCTAAACGTGAATTAAGTTCTGACGTATTGCTTCAGGCGGACATAGTTGTTACAGATAGCAGATTGCAAAGCAAAGAGCGTGGTGAGATTTACCAAGCGTCAAAAGATGGATTTTCTGTAAACGGTACTACAGAGTTGGGTGAAATTATATTGGGCACTGCTCAGAGCAGAACACAGCAAGAGCAAATCACAATTGCTGATTTAACGGGTGTAGCAGTCCAGGATATTCAAATTTCTAAAGCAATCTTAAAGAATTTATAAATTATGACCATAGTATCCAAAAAAGAGCAAATAGTATTTTATTCGATTGAAGATGAAAACCTAAAAAAGCTTCACATATATGAAAGCGGAGTATCCGCAGGATTCCCTTCGCCTGCAGATGACTATCTTGATGTTGATTTAAATCTTCATAAATACCTTGTTAAGCATCCTGCAGCAACTTTTTTTATCATTGCCAAAGGACACTCAATGGAGCGAGCTGGGATCAGCGATAGCGATTTATTGGTTGTTGATAAATCATTAGAAGTAAAAAATAAAGATATCATAGTAGCTATCGTTGATGGCGAGTTCACTGTTAAAAGATATTTGATAAATAATGGCAATATTTGTCTTAAGGCAGAAGGGTTATCCGATGATTACCCTGATATTAATATTACCGATTCTGTGGAATTTGAAGTATGGGGTGTTGTGACTCACACAATCCACAATAACCGATGATTGCACTCGCCGATTGTAATAATTTTTACGCTTCTTGTGAGCGTGTATTCAACCCCGCCTTAAAAGATAAGCCGGTGGTTGTGCTATCTAATAATGATGGCTGTATTATTGCCCGGAGCAATGAAGCAAAGGCGCTTGGTGTTAGAATGGGTGAACCGGTATTTAAAGCTAGAAGAATCATAGAAGAAAATAATGTAAATGTATTTTCTACAAATTTTGCTCTGTATGGTGATATGTCAAAGCGTGTCATGTCGCTTCTTGATATTCTATCACCTGAGATTGAAATTTATAGCATCGATGAAGCATTTATGGATTTTTCTGGAATTAAAAACTGTTTTAATCTAGGGCTAAAGATGCGGGACACAGTAGCTAAGCATACCGGTATCCCTATTTCCATTGGTATTGCTAAAACTAAAACCCTTGCTAAAGTAGCCAATCATCTTGCTAAACGTTATAGCAAAAAAGGCGTTTATGTATTAAATCGTAAAAAGCAAACCACAGATATACTAAAATCAATACCCGTATCAAAAGTGTGGGGCATAGGGTCAAAGTATACTAAAATGTTAAATAGCTATGGCGTAGAAAGCGCTTATGACTTTGTTATGCTAGACGAGGATTGGGTTTTGAATAAAATGACAATCGTGGGTTTAAAAATACAGCATGAGCTAAAAGGAAAGCCATGTATCTCAATTGATACAAATCCCTTATCAAAGAAAAATATATGTATCTCGAGGTCGTTTGGGGTCAGTGTAACGCAATTCCGATCACTTAAGGAGTCTATTTCTGCTCATGCAGCAAGGTGTGCAGAAAAATTGAGATTAGAAAAAGGCTGTGCGCGATACGTAAGCGTTATTCTTAAGACAAATCCATTTAGCGTTTCCGATGAGCATTACTATGGATATAAGTCTACCAATCTTGATGTTCCAACCAATGACACATTCGATATTATCAATGCCGCAGAAACTTTAATGAAGTCTATTTATAAAGAGGGCTTAGTGTATAAAAAGTCAGGGGTTATTGTTGGTGATATCATTCCTCAGAGTCGGATTCAACTCAATATATTTGATATAGATCAAAAAAGAGCCAGGAGAAAGAATTTGAATAGCGCCGTTGATTTTATTAATCAGGCAATGGGTAGAAGTACAATTCATA
>JAYZHS010000084.1:0-3800 GCA_036166315.1 Fidelibacterota bacterium | reverse complement strand
TTTTAGATGTATCTGACCCTTACAACGTAACCATCAGCGCCGCGTACAACGATGATATGACTGGGGGTGTGCACAACGTATTTATATACCAGAATCACGTTTATGCGGTTAACAACGGCCGTAAGTACGATATCATTAACATCGACAATCCTAAAAAACCGTTCCGAGTTGGTGTCTATGAGCTGGATACACCCGGGCATAGTATTCACGATGTATGGATCGAAGATGGTATCGCCTACTCATCCAACTGGGCCGATGGAGTCCATGCCGTAGATGTCGGTGGTTTAAAATTTGATGAAAAAAATAGAAGCGCAAAACAATTTAACCCGCTACTTGCCAAAGCAGGACAAGGCAGTCCATCTAATCCAATTCATTTAGCAGATTTGAAAGATCCAAACGGTCACAATCATGCTGCTTTCCCATTTAAAAGCCAATCAACAGATAAATTTTACATTGTTGGGGGTGATGAATGGTTTCCTTGGCGATATCCAGGTAAGCCTCGCCCATATCAACCTAGAGGCGGTTTTCACTTTTTAGACTTCACCGATATTGAAAACCCAAAGGAAGAAGCAGTTTATACCATCACTGAAGCTGGCTCTCATAATCACTGGATTCAAGGTGATACATTAATTGCTGCTTACTATAACGGAGGTTTACGTATTGTAGATATCTCCGGAGACTTGCTTGGTGATTTATACAGGCAAGGAAGAGATATAGCTTTTTATATGTCAAGCGACCCTAATGGACATATACCTAATTCTACCAATGTATGGGGCGCTATACCATATAAAGGATATATATATTTTACGGATATGTATAGCGGTCTTTACTGTGTTAGGCTAGTTGATAAACCAACAGAACAAAGCTCGCCTTAAATTTTGAAAAAAATAATTTTTCCATTATTTATTTTCATTTCATTTGCGTTTGCGCAAGATGAAATAAATTATGATAATATCATCAACGTTAAATGGCAAATGAAAAGATACGTTATTGATGGATTAAGTCTTCCTATTGAGCGTAATAGAAAAAAAGATTATCAGATTTTCAAATCCAATAATAAACGCAAAGAATTATTATTCGGGAAAAAAGTCAATGGTTCTTGGGAATATTTACCTCATGGAAAATTTATTATGATGTATTCTGAAAAAAAAGACATCTATATTCCTGCAAGGATTACTGAGCTTGTGAAGAATAAAGAACTTAGGCTAACTATTCTTGATATCAATACAATGAAACTTGTGACAATAATCTATCAAGCAAAATAAAATTTTCAGGGCGAGCGGCACATCTCCTCCCTTTTTATATTAATAAGGAGTTAAAATGACTGAATTATTACCCAGAATTAAATCGGGCTGGCTTAGAGCTACTCTGTTTTTTATTGCAGCATTTATATCATCTCAAATCTTTGCTGGTATTGGAATGGTATTGATTTTAATCGTATCTGGATTTGATTTATCAGCACTATCCAATCAAGATCAAATCATGGAAGAGCTAAATCAAATTAATTTTTTCTTACCCCTTAAGATCATTGAATTTTTATCCGTAATGTTATGCGTATGGCTCTTCATGCGATTTATTGATCGTAAACCATTGAAATCAATAGGTCTTGATCTTAAAGGATATGAAAATGATTTAAAATTAGGATTAGCTCTAGGTGCTGGATTAATTGCTTTAGGGTTTTTTATTTTATTCATCCTTGGATATTTATCCGTAGATGGATTTTCGTTTCCGCTAGGCACTATCCTTTTATATTTTTTGCTTTTTGTAGTAGTATCATTTCATGAAGAGATAATGGTGCGGGGGTATATTCTAAACAATCTAATGCAATCAACGAATAGATACGTTGCCTTAGTTATTTCTTCAGTGCTATTTATGTCTATTCATTTGCTGAATCCAAATATTAATTTTTTAGCTACTTTAAATCTTTTCTTAGCCGGTATTGTTTTAGGTATTTATTATATTCATAAATCTAACCTTTGGTTACCGATTGGCATGCATTTGACATGGAATTTCTTTCAAGGACCGGTTTTTGGATTTGAAGTGAGTGGAATTGAAGCAGAAAGTATTATTAATCAATCTGTATCAGGGAGCGATCTATTAACAGGAGGTGCATTTGGTTTTGAGGGATCTCTGCTTTGTACTTTTGCAATTGTTCTTATGATTTTTTATTTGGATAAAAAATATAAATAAATAAAATGAATAAACTTTTGATTATAATTGCAGCTTGCTTTCAAATCGTATTTGCACAAGAAAGTCATTTACATGAGAATCGTAAAATTAACTTTCCCGATATCAAAGGCTACTTAACTTTGGTTTGTGATTTTCATACGCATTCTGTTTTCTCTGATGGAAGCGTTTGGCCAAATATTCGAGTTGCTGAAGCGCAAAAGGATGGGCTCGATGCCATTGCGGTTACCGAGCATATTGAATATCAATCCCATATAGATGACATACCCCACCCGGATAGAAATAGAAGTTATGAATTAGCAAAAAAATATGCAGGAAAAAGTAATTTGATGGTAGTTAATGGGACTGAAATAACTAAAAATATGCCACCTGGTCACTCAAATGCAATTTTTGTGAAAGATGTTAATAAGATAATGAATGATGATTACATGGAAGCCTATAAAGCAGCACGGAAACAAGGGGCATTTATTTTTTGGAACCATCCACATTGGATTGGACAGAGCAAGGATGGTACGGTAAATATTAGTGAAGAAGTAAAAGAACTAATCAACAAACGGTTGCTGAACGGAGTTGAGGTTACCAATGAACGAACATACTCCGATCAAGCGATTCAAGCAGCTCTAGACCATGATTTAACAATGATAGGAACATCAGATGTTCATGACTTAGTAGATTGGGATTATAATATTCCGCATGGAGGACATCGTCCGGTTACTTTAGTCTTTTCAAAAAAAAGAAATCAGAAAGATCTAAAACGTTCCTTATTTCAAGGCAGGACAGTTGTTTGGTATAATAATTTATTGATTGGTAAAAATGAGTGGATGCGACCGCTTATCAATGCTTCATTAACATTAGACTCCGCTGGGTATTATAAAAATTATGAGCTAGCTATTATTAAGATCAAAAATCAATCAGATGCACGTTTTATTTTAAAAAACAAATCTGAACATGATTTTTATCAACATAGTGACTTAGTAGAAATTGAGCCTCATACAGTAAAACAATTAGCGATAGTTGCAGGGAAAAATTTATCAAATTTTGATTTAGAATTTGAAATTCTAAATGCAGTTATTGCACCAGGTACCCATCCAACAAAAAAATTTCAAATACGAAATGTTGAAAAAACTGAATTAACTGAAGTCAGGTTCTAGAATTTAACTAAAAAAGAAAAATACTATTGATGCGATAGAAAACATGGATAAAGCTGGGAGCATCTTGTGGAATGGATTTTTTACCCTGAGATGAGTGTAAAGCGCAGCAGTCATTAGAATCATTAATCCACCAGACCCAACCAAAATAAAAGCATTTTCATTCATATTTATTAATACAGCGCAGGTAATTTTCAAAACCCCAACAAGATCGCGAAGCCACTTAGGTAATTTATATTCTCTAAATTCATTTCTAATGTTATCGTAACGTACAACCCATACAAATAGGATAGTGACCAATACTACAATTCGTAAGATTCCTATTAATAGTTCGGTATTTAAGTTTAGCATTATAATCCCCTTTTCAATTTTTATTATACTAGCTATCCTGATAATTTAATTAAAATATTAAAAAAAATCTTAACACTTATATTAATTAACAAAATATATATTGTAAAGTATACT
>JAYZHS010000083.1:0-2651 GCA_036166315.1 Fidelibacterota bacterium | reverse complement strand
TCCCAATATTGGGACAATGAAGATAAGACTCCGAAATGTCATTTTTGGAAAGTAATTATTCCTCAATATCGCTAGCAAGGATTCCGTTACTAAAGCCAAATACATTTGAAGGGTCGTGCGATTGCTTTATTTCTTTGATAAGCTGAATACTGGTTTTGGAAAGCATAGCAGAAAAGGAGATTTCTTAAAAATTGCTTTAGTTTTATGAAAGTGTCGTCATTGGGACGTAGTAAGGCATAAATCTTTCCGTTCTATATGTAATTTTGACATCCTGAAAAAGTGTTCCATCAGTTGATGTCCATTTTAAGCTTAACCAATCATCAAATTCATTTACGGTAATATCTGCAATACTGAGGAGATCGCCACCTTCAGCATAAAGTAAGTGTCTAGAAGCATTTTCCTCCCAGAATATCTCCCGCATAATTTGTGGAGCTATAAAGCCCACCTTCATTCTGGTCATTTTTAAAAGACGGTTCCTATAATTTGTGTCGTATTCATAATTTTGCTCATAAAATGAGCTTGCGGCTCCTCGTAAATAAATTTTTTCATAAATAAGTCGCCCGGTGACATCGTATTCGCTTTCCGAAACAAGATGATTATTATTATCAACTTCGTATTTTTTTACTTTCAATCCATCCCATATATAGCTGAAGGTTCCAAACCTATTAGTTGTAACATTAAGTGTTCCATCATTTTTTGTAACAATATCGTAATCTATTTCTGATAATTTCTTCCACCCGTCGTAAATCATTACGACCGAATCCACTTGTCCGATATTGTAACTTACGTCTAGAGTCTTAAACCCATAATCATTGAATTCTCTGTAAACCAGAAGACTATCGTCTCTAGCGATATTATCACCTATAAGTCTTACCGATTTGCCATCCACTGACCAATCGTAGCGCACATCATCAAATGTAGCTCTCCTTGGATTGCTGAACTCAATTGGTTTATTTTCTTCCTTAACTTCATCGGTATTGCTTGTATTGTCCTCGCAGGAAAAAAGTATAAAAATTAATGTAAAAAGTGAAATTTTTTTCAAAAAAATACCTCTTATTTTTAAATCCTAATAAGCGCTATGGAGTCTAATTCTCTTCTTGACTAATTAAAAATCGATCGATCTTAATAGGAGCTTTTTCTGATATTCAATTCCCTCTTCAGAATACATATCATCGATAGCAATCAGTAGTTTTTTATCTACTTCGGGGCTATTCATTTGGATTTGAACATGTCTTGAATCAAGATCTCTAACTTTTAAGATCGTATTTTTACTTTCATAGTTATGAAAGCCTCCAGAGAATTCTTTTGGAGTACCATAGGTCATTAAAAATTTATATTTAATGATATCATCAGCCGTTAACTGTGGGAATCCGGTCGGTTTTAATTCAACGCCACGAACGATACCATTCATTATATAATGCGACGGTTCATGATTTGTCGAGCTATAGATATGATTGATATTCATAAAGTGAAGCTCAACGCTTTCTATGGTCAATCGCGTAACAATTTGAAAATACACCTTTGCTCTTTTAAGTGGAAGTTTATATCCTGTTGGTAAATCAATAACCTCTTCCCAATATTCAACTGATTGCGCAGAATCCAAAACATTCGACATTACAGTAGGCAATGACATACCCCATTTTGCAACTGGATGCCTATCTACTGTCCAGCCTTCTGGTAATGGTTCCACCGTCAATCTTGGACGTCTTGACTGCATCCGTTGGGCAGGGATTTTCTTTGTTTGGGAAATGGATTCCTCTTTAAGAGATCTTGCTTGAGCATTTGCTTTTGCCTGAACTGGAACTTCTGCCTCTACGTTAGTTTCTGGCTCAACTTGTTTGTCTCTTCTTAATAATGACATTGGGTTTAATGAGCAACTCATGACATTGAAAGAAATGGAAATGAAAAATATGATTGATAAATACTTCATATTGCTAGCTTTTCTTTAATGGAGGGCGATCAGGGATCCTATTACCGCGATGGCAAGTCCAACAAGACACTTCTTTGAAATTTAAATTATTTAGTACCTTATTTGCGCTCATTGTCATTGCAATCATCTCTCGAGCAACAATCTTGTTAGCTTTTTTATCGCTTGCGTAATCATTTGGTATGTGACAAAAACTACACTTTACACCTAATTCTTTAGTGACTATTTTCATGTAACTAACCACTTCGCGCTTTTTCTCAAACGGTAATAACTTAACGTTTTTTAGTTCGGACTGTTGTCCAAAAAGAACCATTAACATTAAGAAAACAATGGTTAATTTTTTTATCACTAAACTATCTCTCTCACTAATTAAGTCTTAGGGATAAACCTTTGTTTTTATATCTCTTTCCTTTTTTTAATTCGAAAGAATACAGTCCTAATTTAACAATCAATAACTGGAAAGAAATACAATTCATTTTTTGATTAATATAGTAATTTATTTTATATCTAGAGTTTAAACAAAAAAGCCTCCACTGATAGCGGAGGCTTTTTGTCGAGGATTTGAATGATTTATTTCTTACGTCCTCTCGCCATTGGAGAGCGAGCAACATCACCATTCTTATCAATGTAGTAAAGATAACCTGATTCTCTGGTTACACCAGCATCAGCAACTTTTTCTGCATTTCCGCCACCTTTACCAGCGCGAGCCATTTTTGATCGTGAT
>JAYZHS010000082.1:0-6151 GCA_036166315.1 Fidelibacterota bacterium | reverse complement strand
TAATTTTCATCTAATTTATGCAGAAATCATATTTTATAGAAACATATGGATGTCAAATGAATGTGGCAGATTCCGAGCTAGTTTCATCAATGCTAATTGGTGCTGGCTATATTGAAACAAAAAATATTAATGATGCTGATGCGATTTTTGTCAATACATGCGCCATAAGAGAGCATGCTGAGGATAAAGTGCATTCTAGACTTGGCTATTATCATAAAATAAAAAAAGAAAAACCCTCAACCATAATTGGAGTTTTAGGCTGTATGGCTCAAAATTTAAAAGAGGATATATTAGAAACTAAACCATATGTTGATATAGTGTTAGGTCCAGACTCATACAGAAAACTACCTACTATGCTTTCTCAAAGAAAAAATAATACCTCTCATATTGTTGATACTAAATTGTCAAGATATGAAGTTTATGATAATCTTTTTCCTAGTAGAAATGAAGGTATTAACGCTTGGGTTTCTATCATGCGAGGATGCGATAAATTTTGCACATTTTGTATAGTTCCTTTTACAAGAGGAAGAGAGCGATCTAGGAGTATTTCAGGTATTATCGATGAAATTAAATTCGCTATAATTAATGGATTTTCTGAAATAACCCTTCTTGGTCAAAATGTTAATTCATATAATTATGATGGTCAGAAATTTCATAAGCTACTTGAAGCCGTAGCTAAAATTGATGGTGTAAAAAGAGTCAGATATACATCCCCACATCCTAGCGATATGACAGTTGATGTGCTAGATGTAATGAAAAACTATGATAACATATGTAACTATGTTCATTTACCATTGCAGGCAGGTAATAATCATGTTTTAAAAAGAATGAACAGAACGTACACAAAAGAAGAATTTTTAAACCTTTCTGAGCTTATTCGCAACAAGCTTCCTAAGGTTGGCATTTCAACAGATATTATAGTAGGATTTCCTGGAGAAAATCAAATTGAATTCGAAGAAACTCTCAAAGTAATGAATGAGGTAAAATTTGATTCAGCTTTTACCTTTAAATATTCATCGAGACCTGGAACCAAGGCCGCTGAATTTGAAGATCATGTTCCTGAAGATGAGAAGCAGTCAAGACTGGACAAGGTAATAAATTTACAACGCGAACATACTAAATATAGAAATGAGAAATATATTAATAATATTGAAAATGTTTTAATTGAAAAAGATAGCAAAAGATCTTCAAAGCAATGGGCCGGAAGAACCGATTCAAACAAATGGGTAATCTTTGATAAGAAATCTGAGAGAATTGGAGATATAGTTCCTGTAAAAATAAAATCAGCATTTGGGATCACCCTTCAAGGAGAAATTAAAAAAATTCAAGAAATGGAGACAGTAATATGAAATTAGTAAAAATCTTTGCAGCGCTCGTACTTGTGATAATTGTACTCTATTTTCTTTTGCAAAATACGAATTCAGTGGATGTAGACCTGGTATTCTTTCAACATGAAGCTGTACCGGTATCTGTTGTTATGCTTGGGGCGTTAAGCGTTGGTATGATAATTGGTTATGGAGTAGCGCTAATGATGATACTTGCAGGTAAATCTGAAATAAGATCATTAAAAAATAAAAATCGTCACTTATCTGATGAGTTAAATGAATTGCGAAACGCATCAATTGATGAAGATATTTATGATTCTACTAGCGGAGATGAATAGTATTGAATCTTTACTTATTTTTAATAGCAGTTATATGCAGTCTTATGCTAGTAGTTGCTTTTTATTATTTTAGACCAAAGAAGAAGCTACCTACAGAGTCAATCTATACAAAAGCTCTAAATGCGATAATCCAAGGCGATAAAAACATAGCTCTTAAACATTTAAAAGACGTGGTAAATCAAGACACAAATCATATTGATGCTTATATCCAAATAGGTAACATACTTAGAGAAGAAGGAAATATTGAAGCCGCTGTCAAAATTCACCGATCTTTAACGATGAGGCCAAATCTTCCGAAAGAAGCTCTAAGGCAAATACACAAATCTTTGGCTTTGGATTACTATAAGTTAGATAACTTAAATAGAGCTAAGGAGGAGGCAGAAATAATAATTAAATCCAATAAGAAGAATTTATGGGCAAATGAATTTTTATTAGAAATCTATGAAGCTCAAAATAAATGGAAAGAAGCTGCGCAATTTTCGAAAATGGTTCAGAGGATAAAAGCATCAAAAGACCCTGATCAATTATCAAGATTTTTAGTTTTTCAATCAATGGACAAGATAAAAAATAATCAAACTGAAGAAGCTGTATCGCTATTAAAGAAAGCTATTAAAACTTCACCTGAATTTAGCTTACCATATTTAAAGTTAGGTGATTTATATGCTGAGATAAATAATTTTAAAGAAGCGATAAAGAATTGGGAAAAATTTGTTGATTTAAGCCCTGATAACACAGAAGATGTTTTATCCAAAATTGAATCTGCATATTTTGATATAGGTCAATTTGATGAAGTTGAAAAATTCTATAATCGTATCTTAGATAAAAATCCTTTAAACCTTATTGCTTTAGTTAATTTAGCTAATGTGCTTCAGCAAAAAGGTGAGCATAATAGCTCCATGTCTTTAATCGATGAGGCGCTAATTGATAACGATAATTCTATATTTATCCACTTAATGAAATTGAAACTTTCATTGAAGGATTCTGGCAATCTAAGTTTATCAAAAAATATTGATAAAATCTTTGATTTATTAAAAGATAGTAAGAAGCAATGAAGAGATTAATTGTATTCTTTTTTGTAAACATTTCAATAATTTGCGCACAAAATATTAATTTATATTTAACATTAATTCAAAAAGGGAGATATGAAGAGGTTATGGAAAATCTTCCAGATCTCCTCTCTAGATATCCTAATGATCCAGGCGTATATTATATTCAGGCTCTTATAAACAAGGATGGAGATTCATCCTTATCTCAGTATCAGAATTTAATCGATAACTATCCAGATTCAGATTATGCATCAATGTCATCAATGAAAATAGGGGAGTATTTATTTGCTAGAGGTTTGTATTCTCAAGCCAGTATTCATTTAAAACGAACAATTTTTGATTTTCCAAAAGGAGACAATCACCAAAGAGCAATGGATTTAATGATTAACTCATACATTGCAACAGGCGAAGAGGATTCAGCGAAGGTTTCATTGAGATTAATTAACAGTCTATACCCTAGCCTTAGCTACAATAAATATGGATTGGATTATGGGGAAAGCAATGAGCGTGACCCCAAACTGGTACGCCTGGATCGTAATACGATAAGTGAAAGAATAAATATTGTTAAAGCTAGAAGAGCAAAGTCAAAAACTAAAAAACAAGTTTCTAAACCCTGGGTTATTCAAGTTGGGGCATTTGGTAAATACACTAATGCGAATCGATTAAAAAAACAGCTTCAAAATAGTGGATATAAAACAGAGGTTCATAAAATTAACTCCAATGGAAAAAGATTACATGCTGTTAGAATAGAGCGCTATCAATCAAAAACTGATGCTGAAAAAATTGGTAGGAGTCTCAAATCCAAATTTGGATTAGATTTCCGTGTGATAAATAGCCCAAAATAATATTATTGCTGAATTATGGGAATGATTAGGTGGCTGGTGCCCCTCGCGGTCTTCAACACCGTTGTCTTGTTGATAAAACAAGAGCTGGGTTCAATTCCCAGGCGTTCCCGCAAAGATTAACTAATTAGAAGGATTGGAATGAACAAAAAACATAAATTGGTTTCCAAGAAGCATAGAAAAAATAAAGAAAGATTAAGAGAATTAAAGAAAGCAGCGCTAGCTAAACGTAAATCTACAAGTTCTACTGCTTCCAGCTCTACTAAAAAGAAACCCGCTGCAAAGAAACCCGCTGCAAAGAAACCCGCTGCAAAGAAACCCACTGCAAAGAAAACTGCTGCAAAGAAAACAGCAACAAAGAAAACAGCAACAAAGAAAACTGCTGCAAAGAAAACAGCTGCAAAGAAAACAGCAACAAAGAAACCCGCTGCAAAGAAATAAATGAACAACCAATTAAAAAATAAATTAAGATTAGGGTTTAGCGTTTTATTAATTTTAGCTGGTATCTGTACATTTATCTATAGTTTTTTTTATGGCGAACCTTTTGATGAATATTTTTATTTAGGAATGATTATGATTGGTGGAGCTGTAGTGCATCTTAAAAAAATCGAGGAAAGTAGTAAATCAAGCAAGGGAAAGAAAAAAAAGTAAAATTGAATGCAATCAATTGTTAGTGATTACCTAAATAATTTTGAACCTTTCCAATTATTTGGCTTATCTCACTGGGTTTCAATTGTTTTATTTTTCTTTCTTTTGTTTTTCTTGCCCTGGTTTGCAATAAATCATCTTTCAAATAAGCACCAAAAAATACTTGGAACATTATTGGTTTCAATAGTATTCATAAATTATCCTATCTGGGTGATTCTTGAACTAATAGCTGGCTCGTTCGATAGCAAACTGCACTTGCCTTTGCATTTATGTAGATTTGCGAATCTATTGCTACCTGTTGCTATAATATATAGAAATATATTTATTTTTCAGATTTTGTTTTATTGGGGGCTATCTGCAATGTTTCAGGCTATTTTTACTCCGGATATCAATCATGACTTTCCTCATTTTCACTATTTTAGATATTTTGCAGGTCACCACCTTTTAGTTATTACCGTTGTTTACGCTGTTTTTGTTTATGGTATGAAACCAACTTTGAATGGAATGAAGCATTCCTTTATAGCTCTTAATATATTTTTAATTATTGCATTTATTTTTAATATAATTCTTGATGCAAATTATTTCTGGGTTATGGGAAAACCACCAGTAAGCTCTCTTTTAGATTTCATGGGTCCTTGGCCATGGTATATTATTACTGCAGAATTGGTAACGTTGTTACATTTTATTTTTGTTTATAACTTATATAAGTACTTTAATAAAAAATTCAAATTAATCCACCGATGAAAGCAATATTAACTATACTCCTTTATTCAACTTTATTCTCCCAAATCATTGAAAAACAAAATAAACTTTTATGGGATGGCTCAGATTGGAATAATATTGAGAAAACTGTAACTGGAGGAGAAAAAACCACCTTCCAGATAAAGTCAGCCTATATAAGCGGTTTATTAGATGGCAGGCTATACTATTACCTAAAAGCGTGGACTGAAAAGCAGGAATTTGCGGATAGTCTTTACAGTGACAGGTTGGATTATCTTACAAATCGTGAAACTATTAGGCAGTTAGATCGATTTTACAGTGATAGATTGATGGTATATGTGCCTGTAGTTTCTGCAATAATTATTGTCCATATGGAGGCTGAACAAATACCAAA
The DNA here is from genome assembly GCA_036166315.1 of Fidelibacterota bacterium. Classification (GTDB taxonomy): domain Bacteria; phylum Fidelibacterota; class Marinisomatia; order Marinisomatales; family TCS55; genus TMED108. The sequence continues at coordinate 838 of JAYZHS010000082.1, read as the reverse complement.
AAAGGTAGTTGATTTATATATTGATCAAACAAAATTTTGGATAAATAAATTAACGTTAGATATGGAGCAAGAAGGCATGCAAAAAATTCTCCAGCACAAGCAAGATAAATACAATAGAATTAAAAAATAAGATTACCTGTTTTTTTGTTGACTGAATGAAAAAAAGCGATTATCAAAAACTGATAAAAAGACTAGATCGGCATTTTATACCAAATCAGATTGGATACGATAAAAATGAATGCTTAATTGTTGGAAGGATTTGCGAGCAATCTTCTGAAGAAAAAATAAAAAAAATTTTAAGTAAAGAAAATTATGATTATTCTATTAAACATCAGAGCTCAAAAACATATTTAAGGCTATCCTCAAATAGTGATGATATTGTAATTAATATCCCAAAAATCTCTAGGATTCACTGGATTCTTTTAGCTTCAACATTTCTGACTACCCTTCTTGCAGGAGCATTGATGCAGGGTGCCAATATTTTTTTAGAACCTTCATCTATTTTTAAAGGAATTCCTTTTTCTTTAACCTTAATGCTTATTCTAGGTACTCATGAGTTTGGGCATTACTATTATGCACAAAAACATAATGTAGATGCATCTTTACCTTATTTTATACCAGCGCCACCATTTATTTTTTTGATAGGTACTTTTGGAGCATTTATAAAAATTAAATCTGCCATTAAAAATCGAGCTGCATTGCTTCAAATTGGTGCAGCGGGACCAATAGCAGGCTTTGCTGTTGCTGTTCCAGCTCTATTGATTGGCTTAAAGCTTTCAAGTGTTTTTGAAAAAACTATTAGCTCAGGGGCTCTAATATTGGGTGATTCTTTATTAAT
>JAYZHS010000081.1:0-2510 GCA_036166315.1 Fidelibacterota bacterium | reverse complement strand
AATTTGCTGGCTTTTTCTTGGAGGCCAGCGGTCTACTATTTATAGACACCTGATCACCTCCTTCCTAAATTGTTCGATTGAAATTAGTTAAGAAAAAAAATACGACTCAAGATTAATTTTTAATTTTCATGTTTTCAATCTACCGATGAAAGATTGAAGAATAAATCACCTGCTTTTTTATCTCCCACTTCAAAAAATTTTTCTAATAATACCTTAATGCTGTTAAACGCTAGGTCCTCCCATGGAACCTCATTGCAATCTGCAAACATAATATCATTGATCTCGTCACCCATTGCTGTTGATCTATCTTTAAGTTTGCAGTGAAAGTAAAAATGGACCTGGCTAATATGCGGTACACTGTAGATCATAAATAAGTTTGAAGGCAGGGGCTGTATGCCCACCTCTTCCATCGCTTCGCGCTGCGCACCTTCTAAAAGCGTTTCTCCATTTTCCATAAAACCAGCTGGCACAGTCCAATAATTCATTCGAGGTTCGGTATTTCTTTTGCACAACAATGCCTTGCCTTCATAAGAAGCGATCACGCCCACAATATTGTTTGGATTTACATAATGGATATATTTGCAACTAGGACAAACATCCCGTAGTCGATTATCAAGGGGAGGTATGATCGATTCTGTTTTTACACCACACCGAATACAATACGTCACTTAATTGGCTCGATTGTATTTTTTCAAAATCTCCATCAGCTTTCCATGAGGTAACGCATAGGCTTTGTTGTTATTAATCCCCTCCATTGTTTCTGCAGCTATCATTGCATTAACGATTGATTCTTCAACTACCTGAACAGTTGCTTCAAAAAGGGGAGAAATCTTATCATTGGGGAAAGTTTTTACAGTACCTGAATTTTTTCGATTGAATGCTTTTGGGTTTGCCGTGGAAAAGGCCAAGAATATATCCCCTGAACCATTTGACCCTCTGCCTCCAACGGCCCCAATTCCAAGTGGGATTCTATGAGCAATACGCTTTAATTGATGAGGAAATAAAGGCGCATCAGTAGCAACAATCACAATGATGGAACCATCCCCTTCTTGGCGCTTATTTGCAGGTGGGGCATTGAATACAAGATTCAATGTATCTTTTAGCTCCTTACCAATAGGTACACCGCTAATTGTAAGATTTCTCTTACTGCCAAAATTGGATTGTACGATCGCGCCAAGAGTATAGGTTTTGTTATTAATTTTAACTTTTCTCGATGAGGTTCCAATACCTCCTTTAAAACCAAGCGTAAGCATTCCCGTCCCACCGCCAATATTGCCTTCAGCTACCGGTCCCGATTTTGCATTTTCAATTGCTTCATAGACATGTTTTTCTTGTACGTGAAATCCATAAATATCATTTAAAAAACCATCATAAGTCTCCCCAACAACAGGATATGTATACCACCATTGGTCATCGCCGTACCAATTGGTATCCACAAACCATTTCAATACCGCATCCCTCACAACACCCACGCTATTAGTGTTCGTAATCATGATTGGGGTTTCAAGAAAGCCAGATTCAGTTACCCAGGTTGTTCCTGTCATTTCACCATTTCCATTCAAACTATACCAGTTTGCATACACAGGATTAAACTTTTTTCCTCTGGGGAAAATTGCTGTAACTCCTGTCCTGACAGGACCTTTTCCGATTTCATTTTTCCCGCTACCAATAATTATTGTACTGTGTCCAACTTCTACGCCTTTTACATCAGTAATTGCATTAAACCTGCCTGGAGTGCCTTCAAATTGAACACCTATATCGCGAGCGCGGGGTTTTTGACTAAACGCTATTGAAGAGATTAATGTAATTGTAATAATACTTTTCATTGAGCTTCCTTATCTGTTTCTATCCATTTGTACACGATAACGTATAGCATTTCCAAATAAACAGAGACCACTATTAACTACCACTAATGCAAGCGTACCAAACCAGAAAAACGGCTTATTTTCATATTTTAATATAATGGCTTCACCAAGCAGTGAAAGGCCAAACCCAAATAGAACTAAACCGCTAATAGAAAAAGCCAACCATTTTATTTTCATCATCTATTTTAAATTGATAGGCTGCTTATAAACAACACCATCTTTCATTACGAAAACTACATTTTTTGTAACGGCTATATCTTTTAGTGGATTGCCATTAACCGCAACAATATCTGCCTTCATTCCCTTCTTTATTTTACCTAGATCTTCTTGATTTAAAACTTCTGCAGCTATGCTAGTTGCAGCAAAAATTGCATCGATAGGTTTCATTCCAGCTTCAACCATGTAAACAAACTCATCTGCATTTTCTCCATGCGGGGAAACACCCATATCGGTTCCAAAGGCAATTTTCACACCTTCTTCATAGGCCATGCCCAATGTTTTTTTGATCTTAGGTCCAATCTCAAGCGCTTTAGGTCGTACAATTTCAGGAAAATATCCAGGTTCTTTGGCTTTTTCATAAACAAACTCACCAGCAGAAACTGTGGGCACGTAATAGGTTCCGTACTTCTTCATCAGTCTTGCGGT
>JAYZHS010000080.1:0-4015 GCA_036166315.1 Fidelibacterota bacterium | reverse complement strand
TTGGATCTGATCTGGCTGGCAATGTTTCGGATACTATTAAAATAGACTCCATTCATTATGATATTTCTCCTCCAATCATAACAATGATATATCCTTTCGATGGGGAGGCAATCAACAGCCCAACTGTAAGTTACGCTATTAGCGAACATCTAGCATTTGGTGAAATGCTATGGACGCAAATTAGTTTTTCAGGAATGGAGGATAGTTTATCTCCGCACATAGTTGAGATGGTAGACAGCGAACTTGATCCAGATGAAAAAATTAGAATCAAGATGACCAACGAACCGGCTCTGGTGGATGGATCAGTCTATACCCTAACCGTTAATGGAAGAGATTTGGCAAGCAATGATAGTGAATCGGTAACAGTCTCGAATATTCTTTACGATACCACGCCTCCAGGCTTTACTGCTGTCGGCCCTGATTCTGGTGCAGCTTTAAATCATCAAAAGATTTCTTATACAGTTTCTGAAAACCTATTTAAAGGTGAGATTATATGGCTACAAACAGGTGGAGTTGATGACCCTGATGCGCCGCATAATGTCATAATGGAAGGGCAAGAGCTTCTTTATGGTGAACATAGCGATATTTCTTTAATTAATTTACCTCGTCTGCAAGATGGGGGTATTTATACAATTCTATTTACCGGATCAGATCGCGCAGGAAATATTGCAGATACTGTTAGCATTAGTAACGTGCTATATGATTTTACAGTGCCGCAAATTACTGTTAACTACCCCACTGAAAATATAATTACCAATATCACTGAAATTTCCTACAACCTATCAGAAGATTTTTATCGCGCAGAATTTGTTTGGGCTAGAATAGGCGGAATTGAAGATACTTTAGCTCCTTATATTGTTGAATTAACTGAAGGTGAAATGCGAAAAGGTAGTTTTGCCCAATCTCAATTAGTCAATATACCCAAGTTTGTTGAAAATACGATTTACACGTTATCTTTTAATGGTAGGGATCGCGCAGGGAATGAAGCGATAGAAATTATTATTCCTAATATAGAGTATGATTTTACCCCTCCACAGTTATCGTGGATTTCGCCCTTAAATAACGCTGCTGTAAATCATAAGAATGTTAATTTTTCTAATAGCGAATTATTAAAGTCGGGTACTATCACATGGACATGGGTTTCCGGAATCAAGGATACGGATAGTGTACATGTTATGCAACTGTATGATCAGGAGTTGAATGCTGGTTCATTTGGCCCATCTTCAATAGCAAATGCTCCCCCATTGGTAGATGGGGGAATCTATTCAATAAACTACTCAGCTTATGACCCTGCAGGCAATGAATCAAATATTATTAAAATTGAAAATATTCTCTACGATATAACCAAGCCGCAAATAATATTGTCTTACCCGCTCCCAAGATCGATATCAAAAACAAGCGCAGTAACATACTTCCTTTCCGAAACGCTTTTTGAAGGGCAGTTTAAATGGATGTGGCTTGGTGGCGTAAATGACTCTTTTGCTCCTTATACCGCAATTTTAACTGAAGAAGAAAGAGAGGTCGGTGACCATATAGACATCGAGCTTTCAAATAATCCTACGGTAGTTGAAAATGCTCTGTATACCATGTCGTTATCAGGCTCGGATCGCGCTGGAAATAAAGCCAAAAAGGTTTATGTTCCTGGATTGCAGTATGATTTTACGCCACCGGAATTAGCAATTATAAATCCTGATTCTGGTTCTGCGATAAACTATAAAGAGGTTCATTTTTCAAATAGCGAACTCCTGCAAACCGCACAAATGATTTGGCAAAGAACTGGAGGAAAGGAAGACCCGCAATCACCCCATATAAGCGAATTGGAAAACGATGAACTTCTCGGCAGGGAGATAGGACCTATTAATTTATACAATGAACCTGCCTTGAACGATGGTTCTATATATACATTAATGTATGTTGGTCTAGATCCAGCGGGAAATGTGAGCGATACTGTTAGGGTAGTTGATATTTTATATGATATTACACCCCCTTTGATTGCTATCGCTTATCCTGAATCAGATATTTATACAAATGAAACAAAAGTACTATTTAACATTAATGAGGACTTGTATGATTTTAAAATTAATTGGGATGGTATATCAAAGAATGGCTTGCCAGACAATTTACAATACGCACACTCTTCCGTTCTAATTTCTGGGGATTTTATTTCAGATGATCTTTATATACCTGAGCTAAAAGATGCAACAACGTACAGTATATCTATAAATGGAGAGGATAGAGCCGGAAATAAAGCCTTAGAGGCTAAAATAAGTGATATTCGAGTTGATTTAACACCTCCAGAATTTTCGAATCTTTTTCCTGAATCTGGATCGTTTATTAATGTGGTTAACGTTGGATGGTTTTTATCTGAAGATATTGATAGCGGGTCGGTATATTTCCAACGTACCGGCTCTAAAGGAAAATTAGAAGCTATTTTGACAGGAGATGAGCTCAAAGGCGGTCAAAGGCCTCATGGTCCTCTTTCAAACTATACCGCACTAAGAGATGGTGAGGTCTATACCATTTCAATTATTGGAAAAGATTTTGCATCCAATACATCTGAAGAGGTATCGGTGACCAACATTACTTTTGATACCTCTCCACCGGAAATTTCCATACTTAATCCTCAATCTGGAAACTTTGTTAATTCAAACCATATATCGTTTTCTGTTAATGAACCCTTAATAAATGCAAAAATGATTTGGGTTGGGGAAGGTTTGGACCCCTTAGAATTCCCATTAAGAGAAAATGATATTACCGAAGGTCAGCATGTGTTGATGGATTATGGTGTAAACCCACTTGAAAAGGTGTATTATTCAATCTTTATTGAAGGCATTGACAGGGCAACAAATATGGCAACATCGGATACCATATCGAAAGTCACGTTTGACATAACGCCGCCCGAATTTTCCATTAATGAGCCCATTAATGGATCATCGGTCAATACATCTAAATTAACATTCTTCATCAGTGAACCGCTCAGTAGTGGCGCAATCACCTGGACTACAACCCTTGGCACAGATCCTAATTCACCACATGTACGCAGTTTTTCAGAGAATGAAATGACCGCAGGTGATAAAAAAGATTTTGTATTCGCAGACCCACCTGAATTGGTAGATGGGGTAACCTATTCAATCACTATTTCTGGAATAGACTTAGCAGGAAACAAAGGTAAAGATGTATCAATAGAGAGTATTTTATATGATATAACTCCACCAGAATTTGTAAATGTTGAGCCTCTAGATAATGCATTTATTAAAGAGGCTTATATTAACTATACACTAACAGAAGATCTGTTGGAAGGAAAAATATTTTTTGAAAATGTAGGTGGGTCCACTGATCCAAAAACCACACATATGATTACCCTTGCTGGTGGAAAGAAAAATAAAGGAGCGCAAGGAGGTGCTCTACCAAAATCATTCATTCGATTAGTAAATGGTTCAATATATAATATTCGATTTGAAGGAAAAGATGCGGCCGGTAATGATGCTCCTGAGGTTATAATTAATAATATCGTTTTCGATAATGAAAAACCTACCCTTGCTATTATTAAACCTATTGATAATTCCTTTATCAATGCTCCAGATATTTCAATTTCAATCAGCGAAGATTTAAAACAATCTTCATTGATTTTAACAAGCATTGCAGGGGCAAATGATCCAAACTCGCCACATCAAGTCATTCTAAGTGAAGATAAGAGAAAAATTGGAACCCTGGAGGATGAAATTTTTAATGAATTTAAATGGGTAGATGGAGCAACATATACACTTGAAATGCGGGGAGTAGATTTTGCGGGGAATGAAGCTGATTTAGTGGTAAAACAAAATATTACTTATGATGTTACTAATCCAATTATAAGTATTGATAAGCCTCTTAATTTAAGCTATATAAATTATAATGTTTTAAGTTATACATTAAGTGAACCATTGGCCAATGCAACCTTATTGATTACTCAAACTGGTGGCGTTGAAGATACATATTCACCGCAGCGTATTGAATTAATTGGGAAGGAGTTAGG
>JAYZHS010000079.1:0-15199 GCA_036166315.1 Fidelibacterota bacterium | reverse complement strand
CAAAAATCAGAAAGTAAATCTATTATTACCGCAATCATATTATATCTTAGCAGTCGAATATAATAGGTCAGGTCAGTCAAGTTTAGGTCAGAGTGCATTTCGAAAGGCAATAAATATTAACCGAAATTCAGCTGCATGGCTACCTGGATCAATGAGAACATTGGGAGGTTTTTATAGAGAGAAGGGTATGTATAAAGAATCATTGGCTGCATATCAGGAAGCTATAGAATTAAAACCATCTGACTCGCAAACATATCTTGGCTTAGGTATAACTTATTGGAAAATGAAAGAGGAAGCTCTTGCTAAAGCAGCTTGGTCAAGATCAATGGAGCTTGACCCTACCAATAATGACGCTAGAGGCTGGCTATTGCTATCTGGTAAAATCTCTGGCTAACCCTCCTTACTTTACAAGATCAGTCGTAACATATTTTAAATGTTAAAATTAATCATTCTATGGTTTATGCAACGCTTAAAGCATAGTTTTCTATTAGTATTTATTTGTTCAATTCTTTTTTCACAACATAGAGGGGACTCTGTTGTTCGTCAAGGAGTAGATGCTTTTTTTAATTATGAATATGAGAAAAGTATAGAAATTTTATCTAATGCAAGAGTTGAATTTTATGAACATCCTGTTGTTCATACTGTTTGGGCTGCAGCTTGGTATCAATTTGATCAATCGCAATTTTCAGCGGATACCGTATACAGTAAATTTGAAACTAGGTTGAATGAAATAGAGCAAATTTATGATTCATTACTCACTAAATATCCTGAGAATGCAGAATATTTATTATATCTCGGAACTGCTCAATCCTTAAGGGCAAGAATTTATCTAGGCCAAAAAAGATTTGTTTCAACATTTTATGCTGCTTATCAGGGATTTAGAACAATTCAACGAGCGAATAAAGGCTCTCAAGGCGTAAAAGATATTTACTTGCCGATAGGTGTGATCGAGTGGTATTCTGGTTTAAGCAATCCTGTTGTTCAGATTGCCGCTCAAACGCTAGGGGTCGACCCATCGCGTACTAATGGTATTAAAAAGATGGAAATAGCCGCAAATGAGAGCTCATGGGCGTGGATGGAGGCTATGAGTATTCTTTCTGTTGTTTACCAATTTTTTGATTTAAATGAAAAAAGGGGATTATTTGTTAGTAGGTCTATTGCGGAGAAATATCCAAAAAATTATGATTATACTATCTATTACACATTAGGCCTATTGCAAAATGGAATGCTAGGTCAGGCAAACGCAAATTTAAAATTATTAGACGAGACACTTTCAATTCAAAGATCTTACCATCAAAAGAGATATGAACCCTATGTTAATTATCTATGGGGCTATTATCATTTTTTAAAGAGTGATGAAAAATCTGCTCTAAAATTTTTAGAATTGTGTATAGAAAATTATAATAGCGATTTAGATATTATGCTATCTAGCGCATTATTATTAAAAGGCAATATTCTTGATATTCAAAATAAACGTCAAGATGCAAAACGAGCTTACAGAGCATGCATAAGATTAAAGAATCATACTGTTGCAATAAGTCTTGCAAAGCAATATTTGAATGAACCATTTAAAGGTTAGTTTGTTGTAATTTCTATAAGATAAAAAATGATAAAACGAAGGAAAACACGCGAAGTAAAGATTGGCGATCTCATCATAGGTGGAGAGCATGCGATAACCGTTCAATCAATGACCACTACTAAAACTGACGATATTACAGGTACGTTAAAAGAAGTTGAGAGATTGGAAGAGGCTGGTTGTCATATTATTCGCATCACTGTTCCAGACAAAGCAGCTGCTAAAGCCCTTTATGAAATAAAAAAACGTATGAATGTACCCTTGGTTGCTGATATACACTTTGATTATCGAATGGCTTTAGAAGCTGTCGATGCAGGAGCAGATAAAATAAGGATTAATCCTGGAAATATTGGAGGAAAGGCACGCGTTAAAGAGGTTTTAAATAAAGTTAAAGGAGCCAATCTGCCTATACGAATTGGCGTAAATGCTGGAAGCCTTGAAAAAGATTTAATAGAAAAATATAGCTTTCCAACCGCAGAGGCAATGGTTGAAAGCGCACAAAGGCATATCGATATATGCAGAGAGCACGGCTTTGAAGATATTATAGTATCTCTTAAAGCATCAGATGTAAACCTGATGATTGGGGCTTACTCCCTATTTTCACAAAAGTACGATTACCCACTTCATCTTGGTGTTACAGAAGCTGGTCCAGCTAAATCGGGGACAGTTAAATCCGCTGTTGGTCTTGGAAATTTATTGGCAAACGGTATAGGCGATACAATTCGCGTAAGCCTGACTGATGATCCTGTTGAAGAGGTCCACGTTGGTTTTGAAATCCTAAAAAGCCTAGGATTAGCAAGTAAAGGTGTTACTATTGTCTCATGTCCTACCTGCGGTAGGCTTGAGGTAGACCTATTTAAAATTGCTGGTGAAGTAGAGGAAGAATTAAAAGATGTAAAGACACCCATGACTTTAGCGCTGATGGGTTGCGCAGTCAATGGACCTGGGGAAGCTACGCATACAGATCTTGGAATTGCCTTTGGAAAAGGCGCTGGGCATCTTTACTATAAAGGGGAAAAAAGAGGCAAAGTAAAAGAGGATCAAGCTCTTGATGAATTGAAAGCTATGATATCAGAGTTTGAAGAAGAGAAAAAGGAGGATTAGTATGAAATATTTTTTATTAATTGCGCTCTCGTTGAATTTGTGTTTTACGCAAGAAAAAAAGGAAGAAATCCAACCTAATGCAATTGCGGTATATTGGAAAACGCTCGATGAAGAATCAAAAGAAATTTTCCTGTTTTCCTATCTTACTCAAGTATATGATACCCATCAGAAAATGATTGATGATATGGGCTATGGAAAAATTACAACTTGGTATTATGATAATAGAGCAGAGATGGTTTATGGTATATTTGATCAAGTAAACCAGTCTGGCATGAAAGAATTTATCGGCTGGATTGATGAGTATTATGGCCATGAAGAGTTTGCGGGTAATAGTTTTGATGATGCATTATCTTTTGCCTTTCGCTTTCAACAAGCTTCCGGTGAGACTATGTGGGAAAAATATGAGAATTTAAAATTTGGCAAGATAAAACCTAAGGACTGATGGCCAGGTTTACCCCAAAATTCATCAATGAATGGTTGGAAATCAAGCGCGAAGGGGGATTTAAGCTATTATTACAGAAAAAAGGCTGGTATGTTATACTAGCTATTGTTATCTATTACCTTATTCGTGATTCTTTTTTATATATTTTAATTCCATACTTGATCTACAAAGGATATTTTTCATAGACTATTTTACAAGAGTTATTGGTATCCATTCCTGATTCGATCCATCATCTGCTTTAATGAAATATACTCCTGAACTAACAAGAGCCCCCGTTTCATCTTTAGCATTCCATCTATATATATAATTAGCGGGAGAAAGCTCACCTTGATGCAGGGTTTTTACTCTCCTTCCAGATATATTGATAATATCAATTTTTAGTGAAATCTCTTCAAGTACCGTAATTGATAATGAAATATCAGTGTTAAATGGATTGGGGTAGGGATTTGATAGATTAAATGAAATAGGTAGGTTTGCGTCAGTTCCTCTTTTTCCATCTTTGAATGTAAGCCCGTAGCTCCAATCTGGATTCAAAGTGTCCTTACTTACTATTGATAAATGAATTGATTTCAAATCAGTTGGATCTATGTTTATGGATTGATTCGATATCACAAGATACGAATGATCATTCTTTTTTAAGATGGCGTTAAGCTGTAAGTCCTCATTGGATCCATTAATATTTTTTAAATCAACTAAAATAGGATCTTTTGAGATAATTTTAATGTATTGTGAACCGAATCTATTTAAACGAGTAGACTCAACAAAATTTTGAACCCCTGATTGAAAATTGATTGTTTTGTATATAGTAGGGCCATCAACTGGATACTCGCTAGCATCTTGATATCTATAGATACCAGCTGATGACTCTGAAGACATAATCAGGTTGGCTACCGACATAGCATTTAGTGCTTGCTTGAACGTATACCCGTTTTGGCTTAAAGCTTTATTGATGGCTAGGTGCGATCCGTCTTTATTATAACTATCATTTTGTACGGAAAATTCAAAGATATTCCTGATTAAATCTTTTCCTCCCATATGTTGTTCAATATATTCAAAAAAGATAAATGAGCCATAGTGATGATTGCCACTATCATCTAATGAGCGATATGGATATCTAAACCAATCTTTCATGTATTGATAGATATCGTTAACATCATCAAACAGTTTATCTTCCATCCAGGCTGCAGTAGCTTCAAGAAGCCAGACTTTTTCCCATCCATCATAGCCAATTTGAACCGAATGAAAATATTCATGCGCAATTGTAACTTGAATATTTTCAATTTCTGAGTTTTGATTAAAATTAACATAGCTATTTCTAATAGTTAAATAACTAGTGATTGCATTCTTTTCAATTATTTCAGAAGTATTTTCATTATCTCCATTGCCTTGAGCATATTGTTCAAATTGAGTATAGCCATAATAATTTGAAGATAGTTGTCGAACATAGATATCAAAATGATTTGACCCTCCATTATCATATTCATTTGAGTAGTGTCCATCCCCAGGGGGAAGAAAAAATCCCATTTCATCGCGAATTTTTTGGGCAACAAAATTTAATATGTTGGAAACATTTTCAATATAGTCAGGGATATTATTTGCATTATTATCAGCACCACTGACAGCATTTCTTCCAATAGTGGTGTAGTGAATTCGAAAATTTCCTGAATCATAAAATTTATCTAAACCTACGCTCTCTGATCTTTTTGCTCCTCCGCGAGAAACTAATGATTGATTGAAATTAAAACCCAACTCTTCGAGCTTTGCCTTAATGTTTGAATCAAGCTGGTGGCCATTTCGTGCTATCTCTAGAAGATAGGGCGTTACGTGATTATTTTTAATATTATCATTGTTAAAAGCATTAATCACCATATTCGCAGATTGGGTAAGGTCTTGAGCTCTTGCTACAAAACATATTATCAGAAAAGTAATTAATGCTTTCATTTTTTATGGGATGATTGTGATTTATTCCGTTTTTGGTATAAATAAAATCTAATAAATAGACTCATCAATAGGATGCCTATGACGTAGAAAATTGCATAATAGGGTAGAAGTTCTTTCATGGTTAGTTGATTAATAACCCTACAATAATTACTGTAGCAATAAAGAAAAGCGTCGTTTTATTCTTAGCAACACTAAACTTAAACCTCTCCTGTTTCTCTTTTTTTTCAAGATTACTTTTTTCAATATAAGCTAAGGCTTCAGAAATAGGGTATCTAAGTGAAGCAATAATTGTTGAATCATTTTTTTCATGATAAAATTCAAAATTTTCCACTGGTTTTTTAGATCTCAATCCAAGTTGTAATGATTCGCCCAATTGAATTATTTCTAATTCGGTAATTGAGTTTACTGTGGGTGTATTATTTAAAGAAAAAATATCACCTTTTGTATTATAGAGTGTAATATATGACCATGATGTAGATTTATTGTGCCAGCCCGTTATCTGTGAAGTTTCTATTTTTAAATCAGAATGAATATTTATTGAAATACCATTTTGCTTTGAAAGGATTTCAATTTTTTTAATATTTGAATCTTGTCCATTTAATAATGTGCCTAATAATAAAATAGCAACTGGAAACCTATTTAGCATTCTTCTTCTTATAGTCATTTATTTTATTATTAAAACCTTCTGTCAGCGCATCCAACACCGTATCGCTTCTTATATTATTTATCATTGCTAGAACCATTATTGGATAAACTTCTTCCGGTAAAAAAGGCTCAAGAGACTCAAATGGATCTTCAATATCTAATATTTCATCAATAGTCAGTCCAGATTTTAATTTTTCCTGAAGATTATCTTGAAGTAGGAAGATGTAGTTTTTAAAATCTTCATTATTAAATTTTAATATTTCCTGAGATGATGGTTTTAAATTTTTTGTCATATCGTGATGAAATTTAGTTAGAAAATAGAGATTGTTGAAATGGCGATTTAGCCATTGAACACCATTTATAATCCAAGGTAATTTCTAAACCAACATGAGAAAATCTCGGATCATATTTCTCATCTTTATTCAACCCTGCTTATGCCTGGTTATGTTAAGTGCGCAAATCAAAAATCAGGGCGCAATTGGCTCTGTAACCATTGATGGTAAAGTTTGGAATCAGGTTGCAATGCGCCCGGTTATTCCCCTTGGAAATTGGGCTGTTGCATTGGATTTAGTTATTTATTTTGACGCTGAAGGTAATATTCATTCTGATGAATGGAATTTTTCTTCTCCCTCCGCAATCAAAAATAGCTTAATCGATAAAATCTATTACATTAGATATGGATTTCCTGGCGACCCTCTTTTTGCTAGAATAGGCGCCTTGGATAGAGTAGATCTTGGATATGGTATCCTGGTGAATGGGTATTCAAATTCAATCCTGTACCCTCAAGATCGTAAAATCGGAGTAAATTTTGAGAAAAATTCTCCCTCAATTAAATATGAAGCTTTTGCTAATGACCTAAAAGAAAATTTGGGTCTATTTGGAGGAAGAGCTAGTTCTAGAAAATTCATGGGTCTTCCAATAGGTATTTCTTTTGTTTCGGATCGTAACCAGTATCTTGGATTGCGAGACAATGATAATGATGGAAGACCAAATATTGTTGATGATTTTCCAAATGATAAATCATGGTGGCTTGATAGTGATGGAGATGGATTATCTGATTATGATCCCAATGAATGGGATATTGATGGAGATGGAATAACAGATACTTTGGATAGTCGTATTCCAGGTTATTCTGGTGATCCAATAGTTCTTGATGATAATATTTTGAAGAAGGATGAACCGTTAAACCTGAATAAAGATTCAGATGGTATTATGGCTATTGCTATTGACATGGGTTTTCCGGTTATAAATAAAGAGAATTTTTCGGTTACTGTCTATTCTCAAGCTGCGCAGATGATTGGAGAGACAGTGCACCCAGGAACCGGCGAGATACAAGAGCTAGGGGTTGGGGTAATTCCATTCGGCCTTTCTTCAAGGTTCGGACCATTGAGTTTTAGTTTTGAATACAGAATGATGCCAGAAGGCAAATTTGAATTTAATTACTGGAATCGTTTGTACGAAATTGAACGTATAAGCTTTACAAAAAACAGCTCAAGCCAGATTATTTTACGCACAAAAGAATCTAGATTAGGAAGATTTGGAAAGCAAAATGGTTATTTCTCAGGAGCATCTTTAGATCTTGGCAATATTTTCCAGGTAAATTTATCTTATAACAATATGATTGGAAATCAATGGTCAGATAAAGAGGTTAGGTATTTAGAGGATAAAAATCAGACATTTCTAGGATCATTAAAGTTAAAAAAATCAATTAGTCGACTTCAGAGCGGCTCTGCATTTTATCAGCAAAGAAATGTTCCTAATCCATTTAAATTTGAATATACTGAAAGTACTGTTATTGGTTATAATCTTGGAATTTCTATGGGACAAGGATTGGTTTTAAATTATATTTTCAGACGTTCTTTTCGTGATTATAATGCGAATGGACGAATTGATGGCAATGCTGAAATGATTGATATTACATCTATTGAAACATCTTTTGTATTTTGATAAATATGAATAGCAAAGAAATACGTAAGGCATTTATTGATTTTTTCAAGGATAAAGATCATAAGTTTATCCGTAGTTCACCCGTGGTGCCTATTGATGACCCCACCTTATTGTTTACAAACGCTGGAATGAATCAGTTTAAATCAATCTTTCTTGATCAGAAAATATCTGAATTTCCTAGAGCGGTAAATAGTCAAAAATGTATCAGAGTGAGTGGAAAGCATAATGATCTTGAAGAAGTTGGGATAGATACTTTTCACCACACATTTTTCGAAATGCTTGGAAATTGGTCTTTCGGTGACTACTATAAAGCTGAAGCAATTAATTGGGCTTGGGAATTATTTACCGAAGTTTGGGGATTAGATAAAAATCGGCTTTGGGTTACCGTATATCACGAAGATAATGAAGCATTCGATCTTTGGCCAAAAGTCACCGATATTTCTCCTAACCGTGTATTAAAATTTGATAAAAAAGATAATTTTTGGGAAATGGGTGAAACCGGTCCATGTGGCCCCTGCTCTGAGATCCATTATTTTATTGGTGACGATATTAAATCTCAATCACCAGATAAAGTTAATAGCTCAGATCAATACTGGGAACTTTGGAATTTAGTTTTTATTCAGCACAATCGTCTTTCTAATGGAAAGCTTGAAGATTTAAGCGCTATGCACGTTGACACTGGCGCAGGTTTTGAGAGAATTGTATCAGTTATGCAGGGCAAGTTAAGTAACTATTCTACCGATCTGTTTTTACCAATTATTGGCAAAATTGAAAGTATTACAGGTAAATCCTTCAATGATGATCCGGTGCCTTTTCAGGTTATTTCAGATCACATTCGCATGCTCTCCTTTGCCATTGCAGATGGTGCTTTGCCAAGCAATGACGGGAGAGGGTATGTTTTAAGGCGAATTCTTCGCAGAGCAGCTCGATTTGGAAGATCACTAGATATGAATCAACCTTTTATTTTTAATTTAGTTGGGACTGTTGAGAAAATCATGGGAGATACTTTTCCTGAGATTGTAGATAAAAAAAGCCATATTGAAAAAATTATCAAAGCTGAGGAGACTTCATTTAATGATACACTAGATCGCGGTTTGTCGCATTTCAATAAAGTCATCAGCAATATGACTGGCAAAACAATTCCCGGTAGTGATGCATTCAAGCTCTATGATACTTTTGGATTCCCATTGGATCTAACCCAGCTTATGGCACGTGAAAAAGGTCTTTCCATTGATGAGGATGGTTTTAAAAAAGAGATGGATCAACAGAAAAAAAGAGCGAAATCAGCAGAAAAATTCAACACTAATGTTTCTGAGGTATCTTGGAATGAATTGAAAAATATTGAAGATTCTAAATTTAAGGGATACGAAGCAATCTCATTATCAGCTGAAATAGTTAAATATGCCTCTACAGATGACTCATACCTCGTTGTTTTAGACCAAACACCATTTTATGCAGAATCTGGCGGTCAAATAGGTGATACGGGAACAATTAAAGGTAGCGGAGTAGATCTAATCGTACAAGATGTACAATTAGATGGAGAATGCTATGTGCATCATTGCACCGGAACTATTGGTAAGGATATTTCAACTGTTGAATGTCGAGTGGATTTTGAAAAACGTCAACGAACAAGAAAAAATCATACAGCAACGCATCTTATGCACAAAGCCTTAAAGATGGTTTTAGGTGACCATGTGCAGCAGGCAGGATCTCTGGTTCATCCAGATTATCTAAGATTTGATCTTACTCACTTTGAAAAAATATCAAAAAAAGAAATTCGTGAAATAGAAAATATTGTTAATAGTGAAATACTAATAAATAATAAGTTAGATGTATCAATTAAAGCTTTTGATGAAGCAAAAAAAGAAGGCGCAGTTGCCATGTTTGGCGAGAAATATGGAGATCAAGTCCGCGTTATTACCGTGGCTGATTTTTCAAAAGAATTATGTGGCGGAACACATGTCGATCGAACTGGTGACATTGGATTATTTAAAATTACCGAAGAAACATCTTTAGCATCTGGAGTACGTCGAATCGTTGCCGTTACAGGGCCCAAAGCGGTTGAATTTGTTCAAGATCAGGTAGCAGCTTTAGATGAGGTTAAATCGCAATTGAAATGCAATCTTAATTCAATTCCAGATCGTTTAGGTCAATTAATCAAAGATAACAAAACTTTGGAAAAAGAATTAAAGAAACAAAAAAAATCTAACTCATCATTTGATACTAAAATCTTATTGAAAGAAGCATTAATTATTGAAAATAAAACTATAGTTATTGAAATGACAGATGCTGAAGATATGGATAGTCTAAAGGATTTTGGAAATAGTCTTCTTTTAAAATTAAAGAATGGAATTGGAGTCCTTGGCGCTGTAGCTGACAAACCGATGTTGGTTGTTGTTGTCACAGATACTTTAATTGAAGCGGGAATTAAGGCTGGGGACCTCGCAAAGCAGATTGGATCTATCATGGGCGGTGGCGGTGGTGGTCGCCCGAACCTCGCAACTGCTGGCGGTAAAGATCAAAAATCTCTTGAAACCGCTATGGAAAAAGCGAAAGATATTATTTTAAAAAATATTGAGGAAAAAAATGCAGTATAAACAAGATGGAGATACCTATATCGTCTACGTTGAACAAGAAGAAGGTATTATGGAAACTCTAACATTATTTTGTAAAGAAAAAAGGATTTACAATGCTCAACTTTCTGGTATTGGGGCTATAAAAGAAATTGAAGTAGGAGCTTACGATTTAGAAAATCAAGAATACCTCAAACAAACCTTTTCTGATATATGGGAATTAACCTCTTTTCAAGGAAATGTTTTGTTAAAGGATGATGAACCATTTATCCATGCGCATATCACAATTTCCAATCACCAGCTTGATTGCAAAGGTGGGCATTTATTTGAAGCAAAAGTAGCTGCTGTCGGCGAATTTATTTTACGTAAAATCGATTCTGATGGCAAAAGAGAGTATGATTCAAATATTGGTCTTGCCTGCATGTCGTTTAATTCTTAGGAGTGTAGTATGAAAAAAATTATTTCTGATGCCCATGCACCAAACCCAATGGGTTCATATAACCAAGGAACAATTATAAATGGCTTTGTCTTTACCGCTGGCCAAGTTCCTATTGACCCTGAAACTGGCGCAATGATAGAGGGAGACTTTAAATCCAAAGTTCATCAAGTCTTTAAAAACCTATCTGCCATTTTAGAGCGAGCAGAATCTGACCTATCGAAGGTTGTAAAATTTACAGTATTCATAACCGATATGTCTAATTATGCAGAAGTTAATGAAGTATTTAATGAATGGCTGGATGAGGAATCGGCACCTGCGCGCTCATTGGTTTCAGTTAAAGAACTTCCCGGGGGAGCAGATGTCGAAATTGAATGTATTGCTTTTCAATAATTTAAATGCTTAGAAAATCATCTTTTTTTTCTATTGTTATTTTTTCGCTTATTGTTGGTCAAGATCAAGAGGTTGACAGCTTAAGTCAAAAATCTCCGAAAGTTGCAGCGCTAAGATCTTTTATGTTTCCAGGCGGGGGTCAATTTTACAATGGCCAACCAATTAAAGGGTCTATTCTCTCATCCGCGGGAATCGCATCTACGTATCTTTATTTGGATTTTTCAAACAAGTATAGTAGTTCTAGCAACTTAGACTCTTCTATTAAAAAAGACTATCTATACAAAAGAAACCGATATGGATGGTGGGTCATCATTGTCTATATTTACGGTCTTCTGGATGCTGTGGTTGAGGCGCATTTGCATCCATTTAACAAAGTAATGAATGAGAATTTAGAAAAATCTGATCAAGAAAAATTGGAGAAATTATGACAGCACAACGTGAAAAATGGGGATCAAAGTTAGGATTTATCCTTGCTGCAGCAGGGTCTGCCGTTGGAATAGGAAATATCTGGAAATACCCTCATATGGCTGGCCAAAATGGAGGATCAGCGTTTACAATAGTCTATTTAATTTGCATTTTCCTTGTGGGTTTATCTATCGTTATTGCAGAATTTGCCATAGGGCGCAAAACTCAGCTTAGCCCTGTAGGTGCTTTTGAAAAACTTGCACCAGGCACAGCTTGGAAATATGCTGGTTTTTTAGGTGTTGCATCTGCTTTTGTAATATTGTCTTTCTACGGAGTAGTTGGTGGATGGATTTTAAAATATGTTGTTGATTCTGTTAGTGGTGGATTTTCTCAGTTAGCTGGTAATCCCGATGCCTCTAGCGCTATTTTTGGAACCTTTATTGAAAGCACATGGTCACCTTTGTTTTATCAGATATTTTTTATGTCATTGTGTATGTGGGTAATTATCAATGGCGTTAAAGGGGGTATTGAGAAATGGTCTTCAATTATGATGCCACTAATAATAGTATTATTGGCTGTTCTAGCTGTAAGAGGAATAACGCTTGATGGAGGAATGAAAGGACTCTCATTTTTATTTAACCCAAGATTTGAAGATTTAACACCTTCCTCAATTGTTCTAGCCCTGGGTCATTCCTTTTTTACGGTAAGTTTAGGAATGGGTACGATGATTACTTATGGCAGCTATTTAGATAGAAAACAAAATTTATTAACCTCCGCTTTATGGATCATTGTAATTGATACCTTAATTGCTCTTCTAGCTGGTATAGCAATATTTACCACGGTATTTGCTCTAGGAGCTAATCCAGCAGAGGGACCGGGACTCATTTTTGTTGTATTACCTTCTGTTTTCCCCCAGTTAGCAGGGGGTACAATTTGGGCAACAATGTTTTTCTTTCTCCTATTTATGGCGGCATTAACGTCTGCAATTTCAATCCTTGAAGTTCAAACTGCATATTTGATCGATCAAAAAAATTGGTCGCGCAAAAAAGCTACATTATTATTTGGGTCTATAGTGACAGTTATAGGGATATTTTGCTCTTTATCGCTCGGCGGGGGGATCAATTTAGCAAGTATATTTGGAGACTCATTTTTCTTGGGTGAAACCTTTTTTGACGTTATGGATAATTTATCATCAAAATATATGTTGCCCATTGGCGGAATGATGACCGCAGTATTTGTTTTAGTAAAGTGGAAAATGCCAGAATATATAAAAGAGATTAACACCGGGGCAGATGGAGCAAGCTTACCGCCTGGTTTTATTAAGGGAGGTTTAGTATTTGCATCCTTAGTGGTGGCATTCATCATAATTAACGAAGTATTCCCATTTTTCTAATATTTATTCAAGGAAATATTAATTGTTAGTTGAAAAGTATATCCCCAAAGGAACACAAGGATATCAATCTCTATCAAGATTCTTCAATAGTTTTGATAAGTTATTCAGTTTTAGCCCCCTGCGCTGGTTTGGGGTATGGGCAATTTTAATTGCTGGTGATAATGTAGTTTCCCATTTGAGTGATAGATGGATGTATTGGAGCTGGAATAGCCTATCAATTTATTTGATTATAGCGTTAATTATTTTTCCTTACTTTGATTATTTATTAAATTCAAAATATGAATACCTCAAGCAGGTAAACTCAGCTAGTGCAGCTAGTAAGATTTTTTTATATGGTTTTTGTCTTTTTATCGTAGGCGCAAACCCCCTATCTTTTTCTCTAGAAGTGCTTTACTTCGGTTTGCCTTATATCTTATTTTTTTTATTGGGGCATATAACGTGGGGTATATCAATCAATAATGACAATTCAAATAAATTGCTAAAAAAAGAGATTGCTCCTAATCTATGCTTAATAATTTTAGGTTCTTTAACGGCATCTATACTTGGATATATAAATGATGATCCCATGATTAGTACTGTTGCTGCTGTATTTTTACCATTTCCTTTAGTCGCTCTTTTTTTTCCGTTTGCAATAAGGCATTTGCAAAGATGCCGCATTTATGTCGTATTTATACCAACAATGTTTTTATCGATGCGCTATCCTTGGCTGTTGGCTCTAATTGGTCCTCTTTTTATTCTTTCAAGGCATTATTATTATTTTACAACTGGAAAACCTTACCCCACCTTTAAAGTGGATCATTCTGATGAGCAATTAGTATAGTTTAATTAATATTTATGGATCGATCAGAATTATTTTCCTCATTAAAGCTTGATCGGTTCATTGCTTTTGATTTTGAGACAACTGGACTTCAAGTAGAAACAGATCGCGCTATAGAAGTTGCAGCTATTATGTTTAAAGATGGTAAGCCGGCAGAAAAATTTGTAACCCTAATTAATCCTCAAATTCCAATTTCTGATCTGATAGCTGATATTACGGGCATAACAAATGAAATGGTTACTGAAGCACCTCTTGAGAAAGAAATAATTGATGATCTTTTTGAATTTTTGGGTGATTACCCAATTGTTGCACATAATACTCCTTTTGACCTTTCTTTTTTACGAGCGATGGCCGAGCGACACAATAAAGACTTTATCGAAAGAAAATGTTATGATACCTTGACTCTTTCCAGGGCCTTTCTATTTTTTCAACCTACGCATAATCTTAGCGCAGTTTCAGAATATTTCAATCTTTCACCCGAAGGAGCACATCGCGCTGAAAAAGATACTGAAAATTGCGGAGAAGTATTTATTGAGCTTGTACATGAAGTTGCATCATACAATCTAGATTTAATTTCAAATATTATCACCTTCTTAAATCCATTTGAAGTTCATAATAAAGATTTATTTATTAATATTGGTAACCTTCTTACGAAAAAAGGTAATCTTAAAACTGCTATCGTTTCATCTGAGCTAGCAAAGCCTCAGAATAAAAACATATTTTTTCATGATGCAAAAACAAATATTAATACGACTAATTCAGTTGATGTTTTTGGTGAAAATGGTTTATTAAATCAAACCTTTGATTCTTATGAACTTAGACCTAATCAGATTAATTTTAGCGAATATGTTGATAATATCTTAAGTGGGCAGGGTGGGATTGGTGTCATAGAAGCGGGAACCGGTCTTGGGAAAAGCATGGCTTATTTATATCCAGCAATAAAGTATTCTCATGATAATTCGAATGAAAACCCTATAATTCTTTCATGCTATACTAAGCATTTGCAAGATCAACTTTTTAATAATGATTTACCTACACTAACAAAAGCGATTGACACTTCAATCAAAGCTGTTTTATTGAAAGGAAGAAATAACTATTTATGCAAAACTAGACTGAGATGGCTTATTAACAGCTCAGATAAAATGCTTAGCGGTGAAGAGGCAATGAATCTATTGCCTGTATTAGTATGGCTTGAGCATACTTCGACTGGAGATCTAGATGAATGCCCAGGCTTTTCAAATGGATTTACTTATCGACTGATGGGCTTGATTCAAAGTGAACAAGGATTTTGCACATCTTCTATTTGCGCTAAACATGATGGTTGTTTTTTTGGGCCATTAAGAAAAATTGCTTACCAGTCGAATCTAATTGTAGTTAATCATGCTTTGCTAATTTCTGATGCACAATCAAAATCTAACATTGATGATTCTATGGGTTTTTTACCTGAGAATAATGCAGTAATCATTGATGAAGCTCACAACCTACCTAAAGCTGCTTATCATCAATTAACTCTATCTTTTGATCACA
>JAYZHS010000078.1:0-2916 GCA_036166315.1 Fidelibacterota bacterium | reverse complement strand
TTTTTTATGCAATACAATCATCTTTTCTAAAATAATCAAAAAATATCCAAAAAATACATTCGGGTGTTTTAATTGGCTGAAACAATAAAAATAAGTAATTTCCTCGGCAAATTTCGGAGGTAATAATGAAGCGAACTTATCAACCAAGCAAAAGAAAAAGAAAGAATAAACACGGTTTTCGTGAGAGAATGTCGAGCGTTGGTGGAAAACGTGTTTTATCAAGAAGGCGCAAAAAAGGAAGAAAGGTTTTATCAGCTTAATTCCTATTTATGTTATTGAGTAATTATTTATCTAAAATCTTAATTGGTTTAATTAAAATATACCAGCTGTCTATTTCACCCTTTTTGGGTTCACATTGTAGATTTAGCCCTACTTGCTCTCAATATGGTATTGATGCATTAAACAAGCATGGAGCAACAAAGGGCTTATTTTTATTATTTAAAAGACTTGTAAAGTGTCATCCGTTTCATAGGGGTGGTGCGGATCCCGTAGCAAGGTAAATTATGGATAGACAAACATTATTAGCGTTCCTTTTAATTGGATTCATCATTGTGCTCTATCCTTGGTATATGAGTATTGTATCACCTCCAGAATTAAACATGGTCCCCCCTTCGACCCAGCCCAAAGAGCTTATCAATGAAAATATAACTCCTGAAAAAATTAAATCTGAAGCAACCAAGAGGCTCGACACAATTCCAGTCAAGAGCATAGGTGTATCTACCAATTTATATGAACTTACTATTAGCAATAAAAATGGTGGCGCTTTTACTAATTTTAATCTTTATAAATATCAAGATCATAACGACAACCTGGTGAACCTGATTGATAATGATAATTCTAATAATATGGTAATTGGTTTTGTTTCAATCGATGGCGATAAAATATTTTTGGATAAAAACTGGTCTATAGTTGATAATATAAACTCGCTCAGTGTAGAGCGAGGCCAAAAATCTTTAACTTTTAAGACAAATTTTTCTAACCAAACAATTACAAAAAAATATACTTTTTATGCGGATACCTATAATATTGATGTTGATGTAGAGTTTGAAAACCCTTCACAGTTTATTTCTCGAAACCAATATACGCTTAACTGGAATGGCGGAATGCCCGCAACAGAAAAAGATCTTTCAAACGATTATTTATTTTTTGAAGGATATGCATCGCTTGGCGGAGAGCGCATGGGCTCAAAACCTAAAAAAGGTAAAAGCACAGTCGAAAACCAAAACGGCTCAACCCTTTGGTCTGCAATTAAAACAAAATATTTTATTTCAGCAATCATTCCAAGCGAACCTGGTATTGGGGCTCAAGTTCAAAGCGAACTAAACAATGAAAAGCCTATATATAATACAGAAATAACGCAGTCATCGAATAGCAATAATAGGTTCACTGTATATCTTGGGCCTCTTGATTATGACAGATTAAGCGATTTTAATGTTGGCCTTGAAGAAAATGTTGATCTTGGGTGGGCTTTATTTAGGCCCATAGGCCAGGTTATAAGCTGGTTATTAACCAAGATGTATGCTATCATACCTAATTACGGGTTAGTGGTGGTTGTTTTTGCTTTTCTCATAAAACTATTGCTTAACCCGCTTACTGTAAAAACTTTTGAATCGACACGTAAAATGCAGGCCCTAGCTCCTGAAATTCAAAAATTAAAAGAAAAATATAAAAACGACCCGCAAAAAATGAGCAGGGCACAGATGGAGCTGTATAAAAATTCTGGTGCCAATCCATTGGGCGGTTGCCTACCTATGTTAATTCAGATGCCTATTTTGGTGTCTGTTTTTTCTATATTCAGATCAAAGATAGAGTTTCGTGGTGCGCCATTCTTTGGGTGGATATCTGATCTTAGCGTTCCAGATACATTAATCAGCATAGGTAGCTTTCCCATTAACATCCTTCCTGTATTAATGGGCTCTACAATGTTTATTCAACAAAAAATGATGTCTGCTCCTAATGCAGATACCCAGCAAAAGACAATGATGTATGTTATGAATGTCTTTTTTCTATTTCTGTTTTATCGATTTCCATCAGGTTTGAATCTGTATTATTTCGTATTTAACCTGCTAACTATCCTACAACAAAAATATTTAATACCTAAGCCAGCGCTATCTAGTTCGGCTATTCCCATTAAAAAATGAAACTTAAGGATGCTACATTTGTGGCTCCTGCTACCCCATATGGACATAGCGGAATAGCTATCATCAGACTAAACGGGCCCAACGCACAAAAAATAATTCAATCCTTAAGTAAAAATTATAAAATACAAAATCGGTCTCCAAGGCTAGTGAGTCTATATAATTTAAAAAATACAGTGATTGATGAATGCATAGTAACACACTATGAAAAACCTAATTCTTATACCGGTGATGATTTAATAGAAATATCATGCCATGGAAACCCATCTATAATTGATGCGCTCTTAGATAGCATAGTACAACAAGGCGCAAGGCTTGCCGAGCCTGGCGAATTCACTAAACGTGCGTTTATTAATGGTAAGCTTGATCTATTGCAGGCTGAGGCTGTAGGAGGCTTAATTAGTGCACAGTCTGAGGTTGCTGCAAAAATACACCAAAACACGCTTTCTGGAAATTTATCGAAAAAAATTAATGAAATTAGCGATCAATTAATTACACGGTTATCGGGTATTGAGCATGCAATAGATATATCTGAGGAAGAATTAACATCAGGCTTTTTTGTAGAAAATAAAGATGCATTAAATGATTTAGGGAATAAATTGGATGCGCTTATATCAACATTTAGTACGGGTAGGCTAATAAACGATGGAATTAGGGTTGTAATTGCTGGAAAACCCAATGTTGGCAAGTCTACCCTATTAAATCACCTTTCAGGCTATGATAGGGCAATTGTTAGCGATGTTCCTGGCACTACCCGGGATGCGATTGAAACAACAAC
>JAYZHS010000077.1:0-3170 GCA_036166315.1 Fidelibacterota bacterium | reverse complement strand
CCACAGGTATTTGATGGAATTAGGGCAGCAGAAAACCTATCTCAAAAAGGAATAGAGTGCGAGGTGGTTAATTGTAGGTTTATTAAACCAATGGATATAGGTTATTTGCAGTCAATCTCTGATCGGTTTGATCAAGTTATTATTATTGAAGAGGGTGTCAAAACTGGTAGTTTTGGAGAAAGCGTAGCTGCCTTTCTCGCAACGAAAAGATACAAAGGAATAATAAAAACTATTTCACTTCCTGATGAATTTGTTGAGCATGGTCCTAGAGATTTACTACTTGAAAAATGGGGTGTAAATCAGAAGGGGATTGAAGAGGTTATTTTAAACGAAAATAAAACTGTGAAATTAAAATATTGATCTAATGAGCTCCCTTTTTCTTGTAATTATTGGTTTCTCAACTTTTTTCATTGGTTACAAGATATATTCAAGATATTTAGCGATTAATCTTTTTGAAATAAATGATCAGTTAGTAAATCTCCCATCTAAAGATATGCAGGATGGCCTTGATTATTATCCAACAAAAAAACATATATTGTTTGGCCATCATTTTACATCTATCGCTGGTGCTGCACCTATTATTGGACCGTGCGTAGCAGCTTACTGGGGCTGGCTACCTGCTCTAGTATGGATTTTATTTGGAACTATATTTATGGGTGCAGTTCATGATTTTGGTTCACTTGTAACTAGCGTTAAAGAAAAAGGTCGCAGCATTGCTGATATTGCATCATTTACAATTAGTAAACGCGCCAGAATGATGTTTTTAATCTTTGTTTTATTTTTGGTTTGGCTAGTATTAGCTGTTTTTGCTATGGCGATTGCTGATTTATTTGTTTCCGTTCCTACTTCAGTTATACCTATTAATATCCAAATAATAATTGCCCTTGCAATGGGTGTACTTTTAAATAAAAAAAATATGAACGGTTTAGTTCTGTCAATAATATCAGTGATATTTTTATATTTTTTTATATGGGTAGGCTCAAATAATCCTATCAGCCTAAGTAGCTCTCTTTCAACGGTTGAATTAAAAAATATATGGATAATTCTATTGTTCCTATATTCTGCTATAGCAAGCCTTCTTCCAGTTTGGGTGCTTTTGCAGCCTAGAGATTATATTAATAGTCATCAATTATTTATAGGTCTTGCATTGTTATTTTTAGGTATTTTTGTAGCCCAGCCCGAGGTAACAGCTCCAGCAATTCGTTCGTTTTCAGAACCTAATACTCCCAGCTTATTTCCGCTGTTATTTGTGACAATTGCTTGCGGGGCAATCAGCGGATTTCATGGTTTAGTAGCCTCTGGAACTTCATCCAAGCAATTAGAATATTTACCTGATTCTCGAATGGTAGGATATGGCGGAATGATTGGAGAAGGAACATTAGCTCTAGTCTCAACAATAGCTGCTGTAGCAGGAATTTCTCTAGTAGGTCAAGCCCACTTGCCCTCTGTTGGTTTTGTTGCTGACCTTGATTGGTCTTCATATTACGATTCATGGGAACATGCTAGTCAAAATAAAGCCGCAGCCTTTGTTCTAGGTGGAGGCGCATTGCTTAAATCATTAGGAATACCAGAGTCTTTTGCAAATACACTAATGGCTGTACTTGTCATTTCATTTGCAGCTACAACCTTAGATACCGCTACAAGAATTCAGAGATTCATATTAAATGAATTTGGAAAAGCCTCTAAAATACATTTTCTTTCAAATAGATTTCTTGCTACGATTTTTGCGGTAGTACCTGCAATGATGATGGCTTTTTGGAATATAACTGATCCCTATTCAGGTGAGGCAAGGCAAGCAGGATGGGTTTTATGGCCTATTTTTGGGGCAAGTAATCAAATGCTAGCAGCGCTAACATTAATGGTTTTAACCATATATTACTGGCAAAAAAGAAAACCTATTCTTCCTCTTTTTATACCAATGATCATTGTTATGCTTATTGCATTATCAGCGCTAGTTATCAATGCGCTCACTTTTTTTGGGAATAATAACATTTTATTTTTTCTTACACTGATGCTTATCGCATTAATTCTATGGATGGTTTATGAAGGAATAAATAAAATAATTCAATTAAGGAATAATTAGCATAAATTATTAATTAATATGTCCAAGAAAAAAAAATCCTATCAAAAAGCAAAGCAATCCTGGAAAGAGAGCTTTGATAATTCAATATCAAGAAATTATAATTTTGATACACTGAGTGGAAAAAAATTAGACCCCCTTTATTTTCCTGAAAAACCTAGCGAAGATTATTTAGATCAATTAGGTTTTCCAGGTCAGTTTCCATTTACTAGAGGGGTCCATTCAAGCATGTACCGTGGAAAATTATGGACGAAAAGACAGTTTTCAGGATTTGGTACAGCAAAGGAAACAAATATGCGCTACCATTCACTTTTAGAAAAAGGGCAAACAGGACTTTCTGTTGCTTATGATATGCCAACATTAATGGGTTATGATCCTGATCATCCTTGGTCAGAGGGAGAGGTTGGAAAGTGCGGTGTTTCTGTAGCTTCGATAGATGATATGGAAGATTTATTCAAAGGTATTAATCTTGAAGAAATTTCCGTTTCACAAACAATTAATGGACCAGCAATAATTTTGTTAGCCTTCTATATCGCCACCGCTGAAAAACAAGGCGTTGATATCAAACGGCTTCGAGGCACTCTTCAAAATGATATTTTAAAAGAATTTATTGCCCAAAAAGAGTGGATATTCCCACCAGAACCTTCAATGAAATTAATTACTGATATGATTGAATACTGTACCGATAAAATGCCAAAATATAATACCATATCAATATCTGGTTATCATATTAGAGAAGCTGGCTCAACAGCAGCGCAAGAATTAGCGTTTACATTGGCCGATGGGTTTACCTATGTTGAGTATGCACTTAAAGCTGGTGTAAATATCGATTCTTTTGCTCCGAGATTGTCATTTTTTTTCAATTCTCACCTAGATTTTTTTGAAGAAATAGCCAAATTCCGAGCAGCGCGAAGAATTTGGGCTAAACGTATGAAAAATCATTATGGTGCAAAAGACCCCCAATCATGGAAATTGCGATTCCATGCACAAACCGCAGGATGCTCATTAACCGCTCAGCAGCCTGAAAATAATATTGCCCGAACTGCGTTTCAGGGTTTAGCAGCGGTTCTTGGTGGAACACAGTCTTTGC
>JAYZHS010000076.1:0-14570 GCA_036166315.1 Fidelibacterota bacterium | reverse complement strand
AATTGTTTTAGATCTTGATATTAATATTAAACCTAAACACATGAATTCAATTATAAGTCTTCTTAAAGAAAAATTAATTGGTCTTTCTTTAAGAGAAATTCAAAATACAATTACATTGCGATTGAATGACAGCTCAATTTTTAATCATGAATTAATACAAGTATTAATTCATGACCGATATTCATATTTCTCTATTGAAAATAATAAATTAATATATACTTCTCCAGTTAATGTACTACTTCAACAGCCAGAATTTCAAAATCTAAATAATTTCAAAAGAATTTTACCAGCTTTAGATAAAACCTTTCTTAATATTTATATCAATAAAAATTTTGATACAAATAGCGATTATGATTTAATTGGCAAAGAAAATAAAGATGAAGTTTTTAACAACTGCGCAATTCTAACCTCGAAATTTGAAACAAAAGCAATTTCTGGAAGAATTGGGGTTATTGGCCCTAAGCGCTTGAATTATGTAAATGTAAAAAGTATTTTAAATTCCTTTAGAAAGGTAGTTCAAAATGCCATCTAAAAAACAAACCAAGGCAACAAATAAAAAAATCAATAAGCTTACTCCAACAGAAAAACTTAAAAATCAAATCAATGAATTAAAGAGTTCAATCGATGAAAGCAATGATAAGCATATTAGACTAAAAGCTGAATTTGATAATTACAGAAAACGAAAGGATAAAGAAATCATCAGTTTAATGAAATATGAAGGTGAAGCTGTAATTAAACAATTTCTAAATGTTTTAGATGACTTAGAGCGCCTAAATCAAGCATCAGAAAAGAATGATAAACATAATTATGAAAAATTAACTGAAGGTATTTCTTTGATTATTAATAATATTGAAAAGCAATTTTCTAAACTCGATGTAAAAACCTTTACAAAGCTTGGCGATATTTTAAATCCTGAATTGCATGATGCTTTAATGATTAGAACTGAAGATGATAAACATGAAAATGAAATTATCGAGATTTTTGAAAAAGGTTATTTATATAAAGATCGAGTCATAAGACATGCTAAGGTTGTGGTCAATCAAACTCCGTCATGAGAGATTATTACGACATTCTTGGAGTGGATAGAGGTGCAACTTCTGATGATTTGAAAAAATCTTATCGAAAAATAGCAATGAAGTATCATCCAGATAAAAATCCTAACGATTCAGAAGCTGAGAAAAAATTTAAAGAAGCTGCAGAAGCTTACTCTGTCCTTTCTGATGATCAGAAACGTCAACAATACGATCAATTTGGGCATGCTGGCGTCAATAGTGGTTCAGGTCCCGGCTTTCAAGGAGGGATGTCTATGGAAGATATTATAAATAGCTTTGGGGATATTTTTGGTGATGGGTTTGACCCTTTTGGAGGAATTTTTGGCGGCAACAGGAGGGGGGGGATAAAAAAAGCCCGCGACTTGAAAGTTAGTTTAAAACTATCTTTTTCTGATATTTATTCAGGAGTAAATAAAACACTAAAAATTAAACGATTAGAGCATTGCGATGATTGCTCTGGTAGTGGCGCAAAGCAGGGCACTATGCCGATTGCTTGTGATCAATGTAATGGAGCTGGTCAAGTTCGTCAAGTCTCACAATCTTTTTTTGGACAGTCTGTATCTGTTAGGGAATGTCCAGTTTGCACTGGTTCAGGTCAAATTATCAAGAATCCATGTGGCGATTGTGGCGGTAATGGTTTAAGCCGTAAAACTGTAGAAATTAAAATTAAAGTTCCATCTGGTGTTTCAGCTGGAAATTATATGACTTTAAATCAACAGGGAAATAAAGGACCTAAAGGCTATCAATCTGGTGATTTGATTATTTTTTTTGAAGAAGAAGAGCATTCTATATTTAATAGAAATGGAGAGGATGTTATAACTGAGGTAGTCATTCAATTTTATGAAGCAGCTTTAGGTATGACGCTTGAAGTTCCAACTTTAGAAGGAAAGGCGAAGCTTAAGATTCCAGCAGGTATTCAATCAGCTCAAATTTTAAGGATGAGAGGAAAAGGTTTTCCAAGAATGCGAGGTTCTTCAAGAGGCGATCAACTTGTACGTGTACATGTAGATACTCCTCAAAAACTATCTTCTAAACAAAAGAAAATATTAGATGAACTTGCTGAAAGCAATAAAACCTTAAAGCCAATATTTAGACGTATTGAACTTGATTGATTATTATTAAGTAGATTAAAGTGTACTTCAAGATATAAATTGTATTAATATTACTTCTCTGATTTAGAGCATAAATAAAAAATTAACTTTAATTATTCACATAAGAAGTACTTATGAAAAAAAATCACGATATATTAACATCTGCAAAAAGAAAGAATTTTTATGATGTTCTTGAATTAGGAATTGTGATTGCATTTATTTTTTTAATTATATGTATTTACGTACCTCGAGCAATCTGGGATGAAGAAGAATCATTTGAAGACAAAAGTCAATTCCATATGGAAAACATGTATGATGTTCAAAATTTTTATAAATCGGTTATGGGTGAATATTCTTCTGATGGCCTCTGGGCTGTTCAAGTTGTTAATTCAGTTAGAGATTCATTAACTGGGGATTCAACGTATCTTGGTAATCAGTCAATTACTCTTGATAGCAAAACTTTTTCAGTTAATGTTCCAAAAGGTTATGATATAGAATTTGTTACTACTTTTGGTTTTCCAATGATGCGTCGTGATACTATTTCTGATACAATAGCCACAATTGTTATGTATTCTGAAGATTTATCCCGTAATGACACATCTTATATTCAGAAAAAATTATTAAATAAATTTACTTCTGACTCAAATTTTGTTGAACTTGTTGAAGAGGTTCCATCTAAACGTGTTGAGGTTGTTAATTATTATGATACATACATGCCTGACTCAGCAATGTACTTTTGTCCTGTATCTAACCAATCTTATATAATTTCAATGCAAGATGAAGGTAATTCTATCCGCGTTGATAGCCCAATTGAAGAAACAATTGTTCGAAGGAGATATATTTTATTCGCCTTTAAAGCTGATAATCATGGCTTTATTGATGATGGTTCAAAAAGTTGGGATAGGTGATTAACCTGTGATTCACTTACTTATTTCAAATAATCATTTATTATGCGTTCAGTGGGAAGATCAAAATGGCAAGCCTGCCTTAACTTCGCTTTTACAGGAACCTTTCAAGTCAAAAAAACAATCTACAAACCCTACAGATAAAGAATTATTAGTTGAAATTAATTCTGCTCTTAAATTATTAAAAAAACAACTCTCTTTTGAGGGAGAAAGGGTATTTGTAACTATACCTGACAGTTTATCCTATTCTACTTCTGTTAACTTTGATGAGGAAATGTCAGATACAGATGGCTGGGAATATTCTAAATGGACAATTGATCAGAGATATTTATCTGATGAAAATAACCCGCAAAATGAATATTTTGGAAGATCATTTAAAGATCAAACAAATAGCGTTTTTTCATTAAGGGTTTCAGCGTCGCTTACCGAAAATATAAAAATGTCAGTTCAAGAATTAGGCGCAGAGCCAATATGGATGGGGACAGAGTCAAGTGCGTTTTATGGATTAAACCCTAGCAGAGGCGTAACAATTTTCTATAGTGAAAAAAGCGGTTATGAGTATTTTCATTATTCTAAAAATTGTTTTTTAAGAGGAAATGCTAAATTCTCTAAAGATAAATGGAAACTATCATCAACCGATGGATCTTTAAATGAAAAAGATATTTTTAAAGGTCAAATTATTATTCCAGGTAAATTATCTTATAGAAGAAAATCTCATTTTGAAGGCAAGAGAATTCGTCAAGTAGAGGCATTTAAAAATATTAAAAAAAATAATATTAAAATTCCAAAAAATGTTAAGCATGATAATCTTTATGTGACTACTGCCTTAATTAATGGCAACGTGTATGGCTGTTCATTAAATTTCTTCGAAATACCAGGATTGCAAGTATATGAAGAGAAAAAACCATTACCTCAAGCTTCTCAAAAGAATAGTAAGGTAAAAAAACATAATACTAAACGAAAAAAAAGTAAATCAAATTTTCAACAGATATTCGCTTATCTTTTCTTCTTTTCTGCTTTAACTGCTGTTATATTTCGTGAAGATCTTCCCAAAATTTATGAAATATTAAAAGACGAAGTTATTAATCTTATTGAATCAAAACCATCTACAGTTGAACCTGCTAGCTTACCAGTCGTTGAAACTGAATCCGTATTTAGCGACTATCAAAAGAAATCATTTATAAAATCACAAAGTTTAATCAATAGTATTGATAAAACTTTTAAATTTATCAATACTAAAAACTTACTTAAAATTAATGCTCAAGGTGGTGTGACTAGTCTTGAATTTCTTGATACAAAGACTACCACAGTTGCAGTTGATTCAATTGGTAATATCTTAAATTATTCCTTACGTCAAGTAGGAGAGGTTGGCCAATATAGGCATGGCTATCTAGTTCAGTATACTGCTTTTATAAATAGCGATCTAAAGCTAGATGATTATATTTCTCTTGACCAGTTAGATGAGAGCCTGCTTATATATAAAGATTTAAAAATTAAGAAATTTGACCTTTTCTCGCATAATGCTTTAGAGCACACACCTATTATCATTACAGCTACTAATTATTCTAGCTTGATAAATGTTCTATCATTTATAAAACAAAATGGCTCTAATCTAGTATTAGAAAAATTTGATTATAATTATTCGCAAAACGAAAATTTATCCTCGAGCAAATTCTTTATTACTTTCATTAATTACAATGATAGCTAATATTGATAAAAAGACCTTTTTAATTTAACTATGCAAATACATGCTGGTGAATTTAAAGGTCGTCGTATTAAAACTGTAAAAAATGCACCCTATAGACCTACTACAGCAGTTGTTCGCAAAAGCCTATTTGATATTTTAGGCAATATTGAGAATAAAACATTTTTAGATTTATTTGCTGGAACCGGTATTATTGGATTCGAAGCGGTTAGCAGGGGAGCCCGTAAAGTTACAATAATTGATAACAGCATTCGTGTTTGTGCATTATTAAAAATTAACTATTCGCTATTTAACCTTTCATCTGAGTCTTGTATAATAAAAAAATATGATGTTTTTAAGTTTTTTAAAGAAAAAACAAAATTTGATATAATATTTGCTGATCCACCATACAACATGAATAACATAGATAATGTAATCAAACCTGCCTTAGATATGTTAAATTCAAATGGTTATTTTATACTTGAATCTTCACCAAGAGATTTTTCTATTTTACCTATCAGAATTAAAAAATATGGTGATACTCAGTTAGCTATTTGGAAAAATGAAGCATAAAACAGTTATATATCCAGGAACATTTGACCCCATTCACATGGGCCATATTGATATCATTGAACGAGCATCGAGAATTTTCGATGAAGTGGTTATTGCCATCGCAGTAAATATTGATAAAAACCCTCTTTTTAGTGTTGATGAAAGGATAGAATTGGTTATTAACGCAACTGAACATGTAGATAATATTAAGGCATTTTCAACAGATGGTTTAATTGCTGACTTTGCCAAAGAGCACAATGCTTGTGGATTAATTAGAGGCTTAAGGCATGTTTCTGATTTTGAGTTTGAGTTTCAAATGGCGACAATGAATAATCATCTTAATCCATCTGTATCAACACTGCTTATGGTTACATCTGATAAGTATGTCCATTTAAATTCATCTATGGTAAAAAATGTATCAAAGTTAAATGGTGATATTGGTAAATATGTCCCAGATAATGTATTAAAGGCTTTGAAACAAAAATTCAGACATAATTAGTATATCTATACTTTACTACCTGTTTTAATACAGCTTTCGTTATAACTTTTATCATTAATTATGCCTACTTATGATTATTTTTGCAAAAAATGTCAAAATACATTTGAGTATTTTCAATCAATGTCTGATTCTGCTCTTGAAAAATGCCCAAAATGTAATAATAAGGTAAGAAGGTTAATTAGTGGAGGTAGCGGACTTATATTTAAAGGTAGCGGTTTCTATTTAACCGATTATGCGCAAAAGAAAGAAAATAAACGAACTTCTAAGAATAAGAAAAAAACAGATAAGAAAAAACCTAAAGAAAAGAATAAAAAGAAATAGTTATGAATCATGGTAAAAAAATAGTTTTTGAAAAAAATAAATTAGTCGTACCAAATTACCCTATCATTCCTTTCATAGAGGGTGATGGCATTGGGCCAGATATTTGGAAGGCTTCCCAAATGGTATTCGATAGTGCAGTTACCAAGGCATATGGAAAAGATCGATCAATTATCTGGAAGGAAATATATGCTGGAGAAAAAGCTTTTGAATTAAAAAAATCTTGGCTACCTGATGAAACCTTAGATGATATTAAAGAACATTTAATAGCTATAAAAGGTCCACTTACAACTCCAGTTGGAGGGGGTATGAGATCATTAAACGTTACCTTGAGACAGGTTTTGGATCTATATGCTTGCGTCAGACCTGTAGCATGGTTTGAAGGTGTTCCTTCTCCAGTTAAAGATCCTTCATTAGTGGATATGATTATTTTTAGAGAAAATACAGAAGATATTTATGCAGGCATAGAATGGCCTCACGGTACAGATGATTTGGATAAAGTCAAAACTTTTCTTGTAAATGAAATGAATGTAAATAATATTCGTTTTCCAGATACGGTTTCGCTAGGCGTTAAACCTGTATCAGTCGAGGGCACTGAAAGGATTGTAAGATCAGCCATAAACTATGCAATTGCTCATGGAAGAGAATCCGTTACCTTAGTTCATAAAGGTAATATAATGAAGTTTACTGAGGGTAAATTTAAAGAATGGGGTTACAGTTTAGCTAAAAAAGAATATGATTCAGTAGACTATGAAGGTGGTCCATGGCAATTAATTAATCAGAATGGTAATCAATTAATAATTAAAGATGTGATAGCAGATGCTTTTCTTCAGCAGATTTTACTACGTCCTGCAGAGTATGATGTCATTTGCACTTTAAATTTAAATGGTGATTATATATCTGATGCTCTTGCAGCCATTGTTGGTGGAATTGGTATCGCGCCTGGAGCAAATATAAACTATGACACAGGACATGCAATTTTTGAAGCTACACATGGTACTGCTCCTAAGTATGCAGGTAAAGATATGGTAAACCCATCATCAGTTATCCTTTCCGGTGTGATGATGCTTGAACATTTAGGATGGCAAGAAGCTGCAGATTTAATTGTAAAAGGATTAGGGAAATCGATCCAAAATAAAACTGTGACCTATGATTTTCACCGACTTATGGATGAAGCAAAAAAAGTTTCCTGTTCTGGTTTTGGTGAGTCAATTATTAATAATATGTAATTTTTGTTTTTAATTGTAATCACCTAATCATAATTATTTTTTTTATGTTTATTGATTATACTATAATTGAGTTGAATTCTGGCAAAGGAGGATCTGGGTGTATATCCTTTAGAAGAGAAAAATATATACCTAAAGGTGGCCCCGATGGTGGTAATGGAGGTAATGGAGGAAATATTTATGCTATTTCCGATAAAAATATTCATACTTTACACGATGTACGCTATAATAGAATATATAATGCTCAAAATGGCGATCAAGGCTCATCAAATTCCAAAACTGGTAGAGACGGCGATGATATTATAATAAAAGTACCTATTGGTACTATCATCAAAAATACCAAAACGAAAGAAGTGGTTGCAGATTTTATCCAAGAAGGGCAAAAAGAAATTATTTGCAGAGGCGGTAAAGGAGGGCGCGGAAACATAAATTATAAAACCTCTACTCGCCAAACTCCTCGTTTTGCACAAAAGGGAACTGTAGGTGAAAGTGGTATTTTTGAATTAGAGTTAAAAGTATTAGCTGATGTTGGACTTGTAGGATTTCCAAATGCTGGAAAATCAACCCTTTTATCGGTATTATCAAAAGCTAGACCAAAAATAGCTGATTATCCATTTACAACGCTTGAGCCGCATTTAGGAATTGTTAAATATGAGGAATTTAAATCTTTTGCCATGGCAGATATCCCGGGATTGATTGAGGGTGCAAGCGATGGAAAAGGATTAGGTCATAAATTTTTAAAACATATTGAAAGAAATAGATTACTTATATTTTTAATTGAAAATTCTGATTTAAATCCCCAGCAAACTTTTAATGCGTTAAAAAAAGAATTAAAATCTTTTAATCCTTCTTTATTGCTAAAGCCAATTATTCTTATTCGAACAAAGAGCGATATAATAATTGATATAGATGAATCACTATGGAAATCAATACCTGAATATTCATTGGAGATTTCCTCAATAACCAATAGCGGTCTAAATGAGCTTATTAAATTGGTTGTTAATAAGTTAAAGGATCTATAGTTTAAATCATTTCAAATATATCTTATAGCTAGAGCTTTAAATTTCACTTAAATTCTTATATTAAATTTTATGAAACTGGAGGGGTGGCCGAGCGGCTTAAGGCGGCACCCTGCTAAGGTGTTTTAGGTGAAATATCCTAACGTGGGTTCGAATCCCACCCCCTCCGCTCAAATTTTTAATTAACAAATAAATTAATAAAAAACAATCTTAATTATGAAAAAGAAACTTACATTTATCACTTTATCACTCATGCTAATTGTGTCATGTTCAAAAAATACTTCCATCGATGATTTAATTGCTAAGGATGGTATAGCTTATGACCCTGCTACAAACAAACCATTTAACGGATTAGCCTATTTAGATTATTATGATGGTACTCTTAGAATGGAAGGTGAATACAAAGAAGGTATAAAATCAGGTGATTGGAAATATTATATCCAAGGCTCTAAAAAGAGATATTACAATTTAAAATTCAATGATGGAAATATCACTTCTGCTCAATACAAGGATAGTGATAGGGCATGGTCTGGCATTCCTACTCTTTATAGCGAAAAAGACACCACTGTAAGAAGTGGAATATTTTTAGTACAAGAGATGAATGATGGCCAAGAGTCCTATAATTTTAATTTACCCCCAGATATCTTTGTGCAGTTATTTAATAATATATCTGAAGGTCGGGTTACTCGCTGGCATTCCAATGGAGAGCTCTATTCTGATGGTCAATTTATTAATGGAAATAGAAATGGTGAATTCAATTGGTATTACGACAGTGGACAAAGGAAAGAAAGAGCTTTTTTTGATGCTGGTAAGCGAATTGCAACAACCACACAATGGTATGAAAATGGGAACAAGCATGCTGAAGGTAGTTATAAAAAAGGCCAACTCTCAGGTAAGCTTATATGGTGGTATGAAAATGGACAGAAAAAAGAAGAAGTCAATTTTACGCAAGGCGATCGAGATGGTCTTGCTTATTGGTGGTATCCTAATGGAAATAAAAAAGGCTTTGCTGATGTTTCAAGGAAAATGGGCAAAATCACCTTATTTTCTCCCGATGGCAGAACAACCGAACCTTTGGTTGTTAAAGATAATGTAATTATTTGTAATTCAGGTGAAGTTTTGTTTACGATGGAGCGTCTTTCAAAGCGCGAAGCTCCACCGATTGGAGATGGCACATGTGACTGCGGTGATTGCTCTGATGAACCGCAAACCTAAATTCTAACTATATATACATAGATAGTTGTGTTTGCTATCTTAATAGGGTAAGTTTAATTAATTATGAAAAATATTTTTTTATCCCTATTTCTTTTAACTTTTGCTTACAGCGACGATCATACTATAGCAGTCCTTGATTTCTCTGGGGAAAATATCCATCAAGATGATTTAATAGAATTAAGCGCTCTTTTTCGAACAGAGCTTCTAAAGATGGATACTTTGCAAGTTCTAGACTATGATGATATGCGTGAATCTTTATTTAATTACGGATATAAATCACCATCATGCAGTAGTATAGAGTGCGAGGTTATAACCTCAATGTTGCTTGATCAGGAATGGTTAATTTCTGCTCATGTTTCTAAAATTGGTGATGTTTTTCTACTAGAGGGTAGATTGCTTGAATCTGAAACTGGTAGAGTTATTAATGCAGTAAGCTATGATTTTGAACTTTCAATAGAGGGTTTGTACACACGAGGGATGCATAATTTTTCTGAATTGATTATGTCCAAACGTATACCGCTTGAAGTGCACAAGCGTCAAAATCTAATTTATTTTAAAACAAATCCTAGTGGCGCTATGGTTAGAGTTGGAAAGGATACACTGAATGGCGTAACGCCATTAGCTATTGATCGAGTAGTCGTTGAGAGTCGCCCTATTATAATCTTTAAAGAAAATTATCAGCCATTCAAAGTCAAGCAATTACCAGATGACAATTCCGATATTATCTATATTGACTTAAAGCTAAAAGTTCCTAAGGTTGGTAATGTGGTATTTAATCAACCAATTCCAGAAGATATCGCAATTGTAAGCAGTGATGGAAAAAGCTCTCTGCTTATTGAAGAAGGTTTAAAATCTTATAAAGACTTACCCGTTGGTAATTACAAACTAGATTCAGATTTATATGTAATTAGAAACAATAGATTTCGAATTCAGCATCGAAAGACAACGAAATCATCTCCAGTTTTTTATACCAAAAAAGAAATTAACGATAGAAAGGATTATTACCACTCAAGAAGGATTATCTATATACAAATTATAGGAGGAAGTATTCTTTATCGTTCTTACATATCCTTACGGTCTTCCTATCTCTATAATCAATATAGTTCAAATATTGAAAATGCCGATGAAAGGCACCGCAAAATTGAAAACCTCGATCAACAAAAACCGGTCTTTGATGTATTGTCAGGAATTATAGTTTTTCCAATTATCTATTACCATGCTAAGTATCTTGAGATGGAACGTTGGTTAAAAAATTAAATATAAGCGCATTAATTGTTTTATTTATTATTTCTGCTTGTGAAGATGCAAAAAGAGAATGGGATAATCCCTACGATCCTAGAAGTAATCGTTTGTTATGGGCTCCAGATAGCATTGAGGCAATACAAAAATCAGATAATGAGATTGAGATTTCATGGATAAGAAAAGGTCGCGCATTTGATGGTTTTATAATTGATAAGAAAATTGGTACTAACGAATGGATTTGGCAAGATTCTCTTTTAAATGATGATATAAATTCATGGATTGATACTATAAATTTAAAATTACTGGTAAACAATCCATCCCTTTATCAATATAGAGTCTATGCATATGCAGATACAAATACATCCTATAGAAGAACTATTAAGATTCAACCAGCGCTTCCAGGCCATCCAGGCTCAGTTTCACCTTATGAAATTAGCTATACCCATGAACCTGCAAAAAAAATGACAAT
This sequence comes from Fidelibacterota bacterium, assembly GCA_036166315.1. Lineage (GTDB taxonomy): Bacteria > Fidelibacterota > Marinisomatia > Marinisomatales > TCS55 > TMED108. The sequence continues at coordinate 3,298 of JAYZHS010000076.1, read as the reverse complement.
TAAGTATCAACAGTCGAAAGAATTAGATTTCTATCGATATAATATATATCATTCTGAATCCCAAGATGGTGAAAAATCCATTTTCACTTCAATATATAATTCTGAGACTACCATATTAGACACTAATAATTTTTCAGTTCTTCAGGAAAATTGGTTCTGGGTTGAGGTTGAAGATACTACTAATCAAAAAACACTTGGGAATCCTTTAGGCATACCGGTTGATTCGCCACCTATTCCAGCGGTTTTAGACTCAATTGTTTATGATAATAAACAATTTGTTTTTACTTGGAGCCAATCTATTGATAGTGATATTGGAGAATATGTGATTGAACAAGTATCAATTACAGATACTTCTATAGTTAATCAATCTTTATCTTTAGATAATAATACGTTATCTGCAGCAATAGATGTTGCTATAGATAACGAACACTATTATCGAGTACGTACAAGCGATGTTTGGGGAAATAATTCTTATAGCCGTATACGCCCATCGTCATCATTCCAAAAAATTGTAAAGTTAGACACAGTTACAGAAAATGGTAATGACCTTATTATTATGAATCTTGGCCCTTCGTTACCATTTACACAAACGTTAGCCAATGTTAAATCGCAATTTCCCCTTTGGATTCAAAATGGAAAAAAAATATTTTCATTTACGCTTAACAATGTAGGGTTTGTTATTAATCAAGATGGATCCGGTTTAAAAACAATTTCCGGTATAAAACCACAAGATATATCTTTTAATAGCGATCAAACACTAGCTCTTTTCATAGGGTCTGATGATGATATCTATCTAGCTTATTTAAATGAAGATAAATCCACAGTTAGAATTACACAAAATGTCAATAACGAATGGTATTCTGACCCTCAATTCATTGATAATGATTCAAAGATTCTTTATGCACAGCGTAAACATCCATCAAATAACAATATAGGTTATATTAATATATATTATATGGATTTAGATGGTAAAAATGTTTCTAAAATTTCAAACGCTATAAATGAAGAGAAGTTTATAATGCCTAGGATGTCACCAACTGGTGATAAAATTATATATTTATTTAAAAATGTTGGTCTTTATGAAATTGATTATCCAGCAGAAGAGCGTGGTCAGCTGGTTTCAACATCTGGTGGGGACTCTATTATTCCAGAATTATCACCTTTTTTTAGAAATATAAGATGGTCTTCCGATGGAAATAAAGCGATACTTTGGGAGAAGAGATTCAATTCCACGTATAATTTATATCTTTATGAAAAAGATAAAACACCAAAACTCAGACTTTTTCAAGCTGGAGCACGTTATGCAACTTGGAATGGAAATGAAGAGATTATTTTTAAATACGAATCATCTAGCGGGATGTATCGAAAAAATATAAACATGGTGTCTACGGATGATCCAGAATTACTTCATGATGCTCCATGGGTACAATTACAACCAAGGCAGTAAAATATGGACTACAAAGAACTTACAACAAAAGATTTTCATTTCATTAAAACTATAGAATCTAGATGGCGTGATATGGATGCGATTAGACATATTAATAACGCTACATATTTAAATTATTTTGAAACAACACGTGTAGAATATTTATCTACACTAGGATTTGACCTAATTCGATGGGAAAGCGATTCTAGCGTAATTCTTGCATCCATGAAAATAGACTATCTAAAACAATCAACGTATCCATCTATTTATGAAATTGGTTGCCGAATAACACGACTTGGAAAGAAAAGTTTTGATATATTATCAGTTATTTTTGATTCTGAAAGTGGATTGCCTATTGTTGCTGGTATCTTTACTCTAGTCACATTTGATTATAAAACTCAACAAACTATTCCAATAAACGATGCAATTAAAAACAGTTACTCACCACTGGATAGCCATAACTGATAATATAAAAATGCTCTCCTTTTTTTGATTATAAATATGATTTAATTTAGAAATATATGAACGATAACCTAGACACACACGCGTTTATAAGTGATTTAAAATCAATTGTAGGTAAAAAACATATCATTACCGATGAATGGACTAAGCAATCATATTCTAAAGGATGGAGATATGGTGAAGGAGATGCGCTAGCGGTTGCTAAACCGGGGACATTACTTGAAATTTGGAAGGTTTTACAATTCTGCGTTGATGTAGATATTATTGTTATTATGCAAGCTGCCAATACGGGTCTAACCGGCGGCTCTACTCCTTACGGTGATGATTATGATCGTCCAATTTTAATTATTAATACTATGCGAATTGCTGATATCCATATTATAAATGAGGGCAAGCAAATTGTAGGGTTATCAGGGAGTACGTTATTTGGATTAGAAAATAAATTAGAACCTTATGGAAGAGAACCGCATTCTGTGATTGGATCTTCATGTATTGGCGCATCAATTGTAGGAGGAGTATGCAATAACTCTGGTGGGGCCTTGGTAAAAAGGGGGCCTGCTTACACAGAACTCTCATTATATGCTCAAATCAACGCTAAGGGTGAGCTAACTTTAATTAATGATTTAGGCATACAGCTTGGTGATACTCCAGAGCAGATTTTAACAAATTTACAAGATCATAATTACAATAAAGACCAAATAGAATTTCCTGATAAACTTGCTTCTGATAATGAATATCAAGATCGAATAAGAGATATAAACGCGAATACACCTGCACGATTCAATGCTGATGAACGTCGGTTAAATGGAGCGTCGGGTTGTGCCGGTAAAATTGCAGTATTTGCTGTACGCTTAGATACATATCCAACACCAAAACGTAATAAGGTTTATTATCTAGGTACTAATGATTCAAATGTATTAGGTAAAATTCGTCGTGATATTTTATCTACATTTAAAAATCTTCCAACTTCAGGTGAATATTTACATCGCGAATGCTATGATGCAGCAAAAAAATATAGCAAGGACACCTTTATTGCAATTGACAAAATGGGTCCTAGTTTTATTCCAAAGTTATTTAGGTTTAAGCGAAAAGTTGACCTGATAGCTGAAAAATTCAGATTTCTCCCAAATAAATTTTCAGATAGATTAATGCAGTTTTTAAGTTATTTTTGGCCAAATCACTTACCACGTCGAATGCAGCAATATAGAGACAGGTACGAGCATCACTGGATAATTGAAATGTCAGATGAAGGCATAGAGGAAGCAAAAAAATATTTTGAGAATTTTTTTATAAATAATGATGGAGATTTTTTTGAGTGCACTAAAAAAGAAGCTGAAAAAGCAATCTTGCATCGTTTTGTTGCAGCTAGTGCAATTGCACGCTATTATGATCTCAATAAAAAAAATCTAG
>JAYZHS010000075.1:0-4907 GCA_036166315.1 Fidelibacterota bacterium | reverse complement strand
TATCTAAGACTACCGGTCAGCCATTGTTTGTTGATTTTACAGGCTATACCTGTACAAATTGCAGATGGATGGAGGTAAATGTTTTTATAGAGCCTGAAGTTAAAGAAAGATTTAAAAAAATGACCTTAGTGCAGCTATACACTGATGCTGGCCCCAAGCATAAAGAAAATCAACTATATGAAATAGACCGATTTGGGACTGCGGCATTGCCTTTTTATGTAATATTGACTCCGGAAGATGAAATAATTAGCACCTTTCCTGGTATGACTAGAAAACTTGATGATTTCATTGATTTTTTAGATTCTGGATTGGAAGGTTAGAATAAAATGAATTTGACAAAAATAATCATTCTTTTATGCGCAATGTCATCTTACAGTTGTCAAAAAAAACAATCCTTACAGGAAATCAGCAAGCCTTCAGAAATTGTTTCAAGATCAGAATATAAAAAACAACCCCAAAGACCAGAATATGCTATTAAAGCTCCAGATTTTCAATTAAGAACAGCTGAAGGAAAATTAGTTAAATTAAGCGATTATAGCGGTAAAGTAGTTTTATTAAATTTCTGGGGAACGTGGTGTGGGCCTTGTTTACAAGAAATTCCTGATTTTAATAATTTATATTCAAAATATAAGAAAAACGGCCTTGAAATTATTGGGGTAACGATACCAAGGTCAGGGGTTCCTGATTCTGATAGATATCTTCAAAAATTTATGAATAAATGGGATATGGACTACACAATCTTAAAAGATATAAATGGATTTGAATCGCAAATGGTGATGATTGAATATGGAAGAAGTATTGGGAGGCCGCTTACCGGCGTTCCCACAACATTAATTATTGATAGGGATGGTTATATTGTCAAAGGCTACATAGGTCCACGTTCTGAAGCTGCATTTTATAAAGATTTGAAGCCCTACCTATAAAATTTGGAACCTTAGATATAATTCAGCATTCAACCTTTATATTTTTGAAAAGAGAACCATGAAAAAATTATTTACTACTATATTTTATTTAAATATTGTTTTTACACAAAATGTATTTTTAAAGCAATTTAGCGATCAATTTGCTGATATTGCGGAGAAAGCCAACCCTGCGGTTGTAACAATTTTAACAGAAAAGAAAATTGAAATCAATCAGTCAAACCGTAGCACACCTCAAGAAGATCTTTTTCGATTTTACTTCAACCAACCTAGGCAAAGAGAATATAAATCCTCTGCGTTAGGGTCAGGTGTAATTATTGATGCAAAAAATGGATATATAATCACTAATAATCATGTAGTTGAAGATGTTGATGAAATAACCGTACGACTTTTAGATAAGTCTGAATATAAAGCTTCGATCATTGGAAAAGATCCAAAGTCAGATCTTGCCGTAATCAAAATCAAAGCAAAAGGTCTTGCCGATTTAGAACTTGGTGATTCAGATAATTTAAGAGTTGGGGAATGGGTAATTGCAGTAGGGAGCCCTTTTTCTGCAAATTTAAGCCATACCGTTACTGCTGGAATTGTTTCAGCAAAAGGGCGCGGAAATATTATCCAGGGTGATATTTATGAGGATTTTATTCAAACCGATGCCGCAATTAATCCTGGCAATAGTGGAGGAGCTCTATTGAATTCATCGGGGGATTTGATTGGGATCAATACCGCTATTTATTCCAATGGATATTTTGACAGAGGCAATAAAGGTGTTGGTTTTGCGATTCCATCCAATATGGTGAAAAAAGTAATGTCTGACCTGATAGCATACGGTGAAGTTGTTCGATCATATATCGGCGTGCAAATCCAGCCAATCAATGATACAGCTGCAAAAGCATTAGATTTAAAAACAAGAAGTGGAGCTCTTGTTGCAAATGTGATTGAGGATGGGCCTGCAGATAAGGCTGGAATTGAAACTGGGGATGTGATTGTTGAATTTGATGGAATGATGATAAAAAGTGTTGATCATTTAAGAAATAATGTATCCGTATCAAAACCGAATAACTTTTATAATCTAGGCGTCATTCGTGATGGAAGAAAAAAATCTTTCAAAGTCAAACTTGAGAAAATGCCTAACGATGATAAACTTGCACTAAATGTTCAAACTGAAAATTCTAATGAACTTGGTATTGAAGTAAGCAACTTAAATCGTCTTAACCGTCAAGAGTTTGGTATTAATAGTCAAGATGCGGGTATTATTGTTACTCGAGTATTAAGTGATAGCCCTTCTGATGAAGCTGGAATTCAAGCTGGGGATTTGATCACCAGGGTTGGTTCGAGGCGGTGTAGAACTATCAAGGAGTTTGATGCTCTTGTAAAGAATACAAAGCGCAGGGGCATGTTAATGCTTCATATTAAAAGAGATGGAAATGCTCAGTATGTAACCCTTGACCTTAAAAAATAACTATATTTTTCTTTAAATACCGTATCATTTCAAAATCTTTTCCTCTTTGTTGTCCTAGGTGAAAAGCCTAATTTTTACCTCTTCATAAGCATAAAAAACAATTAAATGATTAAACGCGTCAAATCCAAGGTAGACTTTATTAAGATCGAGCACAAAATACTCGATTTTTGGAATACAAATTCAACTTTTGAAAAAAGAAGAAAATTAAACTCAAATAACAAAAAATGGTCCTTTATCGATGGGCCAATCACAGCAAATAATCCGATGGGCGTCCATCATGCATGGGGAAGAACTTTAAAGGACCTATATAACAGATATAAATCAATGAATGGATTTGATTTAAGATATCAGCAAGGCTTCGATTGCCAAGGGTTATGGGTAGAGGTTGAAGTTGAGAAGGAATTAGGGTTTAAATCAAAAAAAGATGTTGAAGAATATGGTATCGAAAAATTTGTAAAAATGTGCAAGGATAGAGTAGAGAAATATTCTGCAATTCAAACAGATCAATCTAAACGTCTAGGTTATTGGATGGATTGGGATAATTCATACTTCACTATGTCAGATGAGAATAATTATACAATTTGGTCTTTTTTAAAGAAATTATTTGATGATGGCAAAATATATAGAGGATCTGATGTAGTTCCTTGGTCTGGAAGATCAGGAACATCCTATTCACAAATGGAGATTATTGAAGGTAGAAAGCTGGTTTCGCACAAATCAGTTTTTGTCCGATTTCCGCTCAAAGATAGAAAAAATGAATTTTTACTTATTTGGACTACTACCCCCTGGACGCTCACTTCAAATGTAATTGCGGGTGTAAATGGCAACTTGGAATATGTGAAGATCAAAACATCTGATGGTTCAATTTATTATCTTGCTGATGAAAATTTAAATTTCAAGCGACTCGATAAGCAATTCAAAGAGAAAAAACAGTGGATAGAAGGCCTGCCAAAGCTTAAAACAATTTCTCAAATTTTCAAGGAAAGAGGTGGGTTTGAAATTATTGGGAAAATACCTGGAAAGGAAATGATAGGTTGGTCTTACGAAGGGCCATTTGATAATTTAGATGCTCAATCTGAATTGGGAGGATACCCTATAAAAAATGATCTATTAGCTGAGAAAGGGCAATGTGGAATTTTACAACACCAAGTTGTGGATCCAGGTAAAGACAATATGGGAAATGATATCGTAGTGAGCGGTGAGGGAACGGGCATTGTTCATATGGCGCCAGGATGTGGCGATATTGATCATAAAGTAGGAAAAAAATTAAATATGGTTAGTATCGCACCCCTTGATGAAGAATCAAGATTTACCGAGAAATTTGGTTGGCTTAGCGGCAAAAGAGCAACTGACCCAAAAGTAATTGATGAAATTATAAATTACTTAAAAGAAAATAAATTTTTAGTCTATGTAGAGGACTACCCTCATATTTACCCGCACTGTTGGAGGTCGGGCGATGAATTAGTATTTAGGCTTGTAGATGAATGGTATATAAATATGGATTGGAGAGACGAAATAATAAATATTGTTGATGATATTAATTGGATTCCTGATTGGGGCTCTGATAGAGAGAAAGAGTGGCTAAATGGAATGGGCGACTGGATGATTTCAAAAAAACGATTTTGGGGACTTGCGTTGCCAATTTGGGAGTTCGAGGATGATTCGTTTTATGTTGTTGGGTCAAAAGAAGAATTAAAGCAATTAGCTGTTGAAGGCTGGAAAGAGTTTGAAGGAAATAGCCCTCATCGACCTTGGATTGATAAGGTAAAAATTAAACACCCAAAATCTGGTTTAATTGGTAAGCGCATTAAAGATGTTGGAAATCCCTGGCTAGATGCCGGCATTGTTCCTTTCTCTACACTGAAATATAATCAAGATAAAAACTATTGGAAAAAGTGGTTTCCAGCTGATTTTGTCGTTGAGTCCTTTCCGGGTCAATTTAGAAATTGGTTTTATTCACTACTTGCTATGTCTGCAAAATTAGAAAAAAAAGCGCCGTTTAAAAATTTACTTGGTCATGCCTTGGTTAAAGCTGAAGATGGTAGAGATATGCATAAATCCTGGGGAAATGCTATTTGGTTTGATGATGCAGCTGAAAAAATGGGCGTTGATGTGATGAGATGGATTTATGCATCGCAAAACCCTGAACAGAATTTATTATTTGGTTATGAGCATGGAAATGAAATAAGAAAAAAAATGATTCAGCTTTGGAATTCATATTCATTTTTTGCTACTTACGCATCGGTTGATGGTTTTGACCCAAACAAATCTAAATTTGATGTATCTGAGCTTACGGTAATGGATAAATGGATATTATCAAAACTTAATCTATTCATTGCGGACTCCAGGCAGTCATTGGATAGTTATCGAGTAGATAAGTTAATGCGTAAGTTTGATAATTTTTTAGATGATCTTTCAAATTGGTATATTCGAAGAAATCGAAGGCGATTTTGGAAAGCTGAAGATGACAATGATAAGCTCACAGCTTATTATGTGCTCTATAGTGTTTTGGTAGACACCATAAAAAT
>JAYZHS010000074.1:0-16205 GCA_036166315.1 Fidelibacterota bacterium | reverse complement strand
AATCTTACACCAGGTAAAATATATTCATTGAAAGACGGAATTGTGTTGTATAAATATAATTATAAGGCATGGGATGAAAGATTAGCTAACAGTAATATTGGAATTGTGGACAAAAGTAACCTTACAGTACTAGATACAATACGAAGCCTTGCTGAAAACGAGAAAATATCTATTGATGTAGCTGCATATATCGACTCTGTTGGTGAACACTCCTTTGCTCTGGCTGCGGCATCAGATAAAGATAGTGTTTATTTTTACAGCCGCGATAAGTTGGTGTTGAATGGTCACTTTGAAGGAAGTATTGAATTTCACAACTCTGGATTTGCTACGTTGCATTCTGTTTGGCCAAGCATATCCTACACAGGCGATGCAACTTTAGCTGTGAATGATAAATCAGATATACTTCCAAAAGAATTTGCATTACATGATAATTTCCCCAACCCTTTTAACCCAAGCACCACTATTCGCTTTGATATTCCTAAGACAACAGATGTGTCCATACTTGTATTTAATGTTCTTGGTCAGAAAATCAAAACAATTGAAAAATCTCAAATGAACCCAGGCTATCATTCAATTGTTTGGAATGCTACAAACGACCATGGAGTGCAAGTAAGCGCTGGTATGTATTTTTACCAGCTTAGGACAAATGAATTTGTAAAGACCAAGAAGATGATTTTATTGAAATAAAGAAAGAGGGTTTCGTATCGGGGGTTCGAATCCCTCTGCTTATAAGTATAAATTATTAGTAAAAAACATTAACAAATATTTTTTTGTAATTTCATCTATGTTTTTTAACCCATTATTAAAATTCTTATTAATACTTGTTTTATTTTTAACTTCTTGTCAGAAAGAAAAACTCCAAGATTCCTCTAAATTGTTCTCAAAAACTACCAGTGTTTTTGATTTACAAATTCTAGCTACCAGCTCAACATCCGATGAAAAAATAATTCATGCTGCTAAAATTATGGCTCAGTATCTTGATAACGATGAGGATGGAATAGTTGATAACAAATTAGTGCACGATATGCTAAAATCTCGTAACGCAACATTGGTTATGTTTAATAATGAAAATGAAGCTGAAAGCGCATGGAGGTCTGGCAAATATGATTTTCCGGAAAACGCTCAAGCTTTATTCGATGAAGAAACTATACCAACATTTGATAAATCTACCTCAAATCAAAGATTTGATGCCTCCCTGGAAGAGGTTTTACATTTAATCACCCATGAAGGATATTCTCAAGTCTATGATGAGCTTAAAGAAGAGAGAGGTTCTCTCATATCAAAAGCAATGGATACAGCTAGGGGCGGTTATTTTATCACACCTCCACGTCAATATCCTTTATCGGCATGGTATAGCTATGATGATATCACCTGTACCTACGATTGCATGATAGTTGAATATTTTTATTGGGCACTCACAAGTATTTTAGGCGCGCAATCATATCCAGGAAGACTTGATGAGATTGGGCACGAATGGAAATTAAATACGCTAGATAAAGTTAAATCTAAAGATGTGCAAATATATTCTTTATTAACTAATAATAAATTTAATTTACCAATTAAACTTCCAGATAATAATTATAATGGATTTAAAATAAGATTGGAGTAGGGTATGAAATTATTCTTAGTACACGCAGGTTTTTATGATAACAATATTTCTAGTGGTTTTTATGAATCCCACACTAATTATTTTGTTGTTGCTCGTGATATAAAAGAAGCAAAAGCAAAAGCAAAAAATATATCTGAGTTTAAAGATAAAAAAATGCATATAGATGGTATAAAACAGATAGATCAGGTTGAAGATTTTGATGTCATTCTAAAAAAAACCGGTAAATTATCGAAAGATGATTCACATTTTACATACGATGATATAAAGAAACTTTAGAGGATTAAGTCATCCAATCATCCTATATCAATATCTTTGAAAAATACTTCATACTTGTTATCTCAATTTTTTTAGTATTTCTTCCAGCTGTTGAGGTAGTCGCTAGAATTTTTGGAAGTACCGGTGTAGTAGCATCCTCGGTTTTAGTTCAACACTTAACATTGTGGATTGGTTTTGCTGGCGCAGTAATAGCTGCACGTAAAAATAGATTACTCTCTTTAACATCTACACCTCTTTTTAGCTTAGAAGAGAGCATTCAATGGAAGAGCTTCTTATCTAAGTCGGTATCAATTTTTGTGGTGATATCTTTATTTTATGGAGCTTGGGGCCTAATTAAGGTTGAAATGGAATACCCAGTTAATATTCACCCCCTATTTCCCCGATGGAGTGCTCAGTTAGTCATGCCATTAGGATTTGCTTTAATCGCTCTGCATATGGTTCAAAATTCTTATCGCAGTTTTATCCATCGCTCTTATCTTGTATTGGCTGTATTTGTTTTTTACCTATTATTTTATTTTGATTTGTTTCGAGATAGTAATTTATTTATCTGGCTTATAGTTGGTATTTTATTTTTTTCACTTTACCGTGGTGCGCCAATTTTTATAGGCCTTGGCGGGTTAGCAGTATTTTTCTTTTGGCGAGATTGGACACCATTATCTGCGATATCAGCAGAGGCTTATCGAATTGTTGTGTCACCTACATTGCCTACCATACCGTTATTTACTCTTGCTGGATATATTTTAGCTGAAAGCAATGCATCTGAACGCCTGGTTAAATTATTTAGATCCCTCTTTGGATGGATACCTGGTGGAACCCCGGTAGTACTTGTTTTATTATGCGGTTTCTTTACGGCCCTTACGGGAGGTTCGGGTGTAACTATTTTAGCCCTAGGTGGATTATTTTTACCCTTATTGATAAAAGAAGGCTATTCTAAAACTTTCTCATTAGGACTGGTTACGGTTGCAGGTTCGTTAGGTTTATTATTTCCTCCAAGTTTACCATTGATTCTCTATGCATTAACCGCTGGTATATCAGTTAAAAGTGTTTTTTTAGCGGGTTTATTACCTGGATTGATTAGAGTAGCCATTGTAAGCGGATGGGCGGTGTGGCAAGGTCGCTCTCAATCAATAAATCGCCATCCGTTTAAAATAGATAAAATTAAATCAGCGCTTAAGGAAGCAAAGTGGGAAATAGCAATTCCAATTTTCATATTATTTGGTATATTTGGTGGCTACACAACTCTTGTTGAAACTGCAGCAATAGCAGTTATTTATGTAGTTATAGTTGAAGTTATTGTTTATCGTGATTTATCCTGGAAAGAATTAATAAATATAATTTCTGAATGCGGAACTTTAATTGGTGGCGTTCTGATAATCTTAGGCGTAGCGATGGGTTTAACAAGCTACCTAGTAGATGCACAAATTCCATTACATCTTCTTGAATGGGTTAAGGCTAATATTTCATCAAAATTTGTATTTTTATTAATGCTTAATATTTTTCTGCTCGCTATTGGATGCATGATGGATATTTTTTCTGCAATAATTATCTCAGTTCCTTTAATTGCACCTATTGGAGCATATTTTGGCATTGATCCGATTCACCTAGCAATCATTTTCATCGCTAATTTAGAATTGGGCTTTTTAACTCCACCAGTTGGAATGAATTTATTTTTATCAGCCTACCGTTTTAAAGAGGATATGCCCACTATTTACCGATCAACTATACCCTTCTTTATAGCTATGCTTGTAAGTGTGATAGCGGTCACATACATACCAAGTTTATCGACTTGGGTATCAAATTAATCAATAATTCTATTTACTTGCTTGGATAGAGAATAAAAGTTTAATTTCCATAAATAAACAGGAGTGCTATTAAAATAACGCTAACGGTTGATTCGTTTCTCAAACAAACATAAACAAAATAATCCCTTTATGGGAGAGGACTTTTTATGAAACGTATTTTTTCAATTGTGGCGGCTCTTCTGTTCTTCAGCAGTCCGTCAATTAAAGCTCAAAGTGATGCAGGTGCGATTTTCCTTTTGATATCTCCTGGCGCCCGTGCAGGTGGTATGGGCGAAGCGCAGGTTGCTGTAGCGAACGATGCATATGCGAGCTATTGGAACCCTGCTGGCTTAGCATTTCAAGAAGGGTCAGAATTGGCTGTAATGCACGTGAATTGGCTTCCTAGTTTAGCTGATGATATGTATTATGAGTTTTTAGGATTTAGAAGGCAATTTCCAACCCTTGGGACATTAGGCGGTCATTTAATCTATCTTAACTTAGGTGAGCAGGTTCGTATGGATGAATATGCTCAATATCAAGGTACATTTACTTCTTATATGATGGCTGCTGCATTATCTTATAGTACTCAGCTATCTCCATCTTCATCTTTTGGCATGAGCGCTAAGTTATCTTATCAACATCTAGTTGAGTTAGGTACCGGCTCTGAAAAAGGAAAAGGCACTTCCACCGATTTTGGTTTTGATTTAGGATATATGAAGAAGGGCTGGTTAACCCCGCAGCTTGATATGGGTGTAACAATGACAAATATTGGTCCGAAAGTTTCATTTATTGATCCCGACCAAGCCGATCCTCAGCCAACTAATTTAACCTTTGGTTTAGCCTATAAAGCGTTTGAAAATGAGCAAAATAGCTTCACCTTAGTATATGATGTAGATAAACTTTTGGTTTCATCTTATCCTGATATGGATTGGGATGGAGATGGTGCTGTTGGTGGTTATGATAAAAATGGAAAGGTTAGCTTAAAAAATAATGATTATAATAAGAATGGCAAGATAGAGGTTGCCCATAAAGACCCGCTATATAAAGCAATATTTACTTCATGGGTTGATGATTGGTTATTAGGTGGAGATATTGATAGAGCTCCGCCAGGAGAAGATTCTGACCGTATAATCGGAGGCTGGGAATGGGCAGGAGATGCAAATGGAAATGGTTCAAGAGATGCAGATGAAATGATTAATACTGCAACAAAATATGGTGCTTCATTTGGTGATAGTAATTGGGGTATTTATAACCAGTGGGGTCAAAAAGAAGTTGGCTCTGCCAAAGATAGATCGCTTCAAGACGAATTGGATAAATTAGTTCATAACCTAGGGATGGAATTTTGGTATTCATCATATTTTGCTCTAAGAACAGGTTATTATTTTGATAAAACTGGAAAAATATCCAACCCAACCTTTGGCGTCGGTTTTCGATTCTCAAATTATGGTTTTGATTTTGGCTATACCTCAGGAGCCGTTGGTCATCCCTTGACTAATACAATGCGCTTCTCCATGAATATGCAATTTTAGTCTCACTGTAGTTTGATGAAATTTCTCAGTTGCAGACTCGCAGCTGTCACCTTATTGTTCCTTTTGGGAATAGCGAATTCCCAGATAACCGGTGATCTTAAAATCGCGTTCCTTCGTGTTTCTTTTAACGCTGAAGATTTTCCGGGTTTTACCGGCGATGGTGACTTTTTGCTAACCCCATCAGATATATGTGGGAATTATATTGTTGACCCACCACCGCATGATAGAAATTATTTTTCATCTCATATCGTAGCAGTTGATAATTATTTTAGAGCAATTTCGTATAATAAGTTTGGTCTGGATTTAAATGCATCTTCAATATTCCCTTTGGCAAATGAATCAAGTTACAAGCTTGATAAATCAATGAATTATTATAATGAACTGGGCATGGATGATGAGCATGAATATCGAATTACTTTATTACTTAAAGATGCCATTGATAAGGCCTATCAAGTGGATCAGATAGATTTTAACAATTTTGATTTAGTAGCAATTATTCATCCTGGATTAGGTCAGGATTTCAAATTACCTTTTTTAGACCCTACCCCAGAAGATATACCTTCAACATTTATTGATAAAGAGATGGTAGTTAAACATTTAAATGGTCCTATCGTGACTGGCACAGCATCGGTTGAGCAGGGAATTATCCTGCCAGAATCACAGAATCATCCGCTAATGGATTCATCTATATATGATGTGCTTACAGAACCCTGTGATCTGCAATATAGCATTACTGGCACGTGGGCCCTTATGATTGGTTTTGCGGTAGGCTTACCTCCTATGTGGAATATTGAATCAGGAAAATCTGGAATTGGTATTTTTGGCCTCATGGATCAAGGTTCTAATAATGGCAGAGGCATTACACCTGCAATCCCAAATCCCTGGACAAGAATTTATGCAGGTTGGGAAGAGCCAAAGATATATAAAAAACCTCAAAAAGTTTATTTATCTAGTGCTGAAAAAAACAGCATAGCTAAGATTCCTATAAATGATACTGAATATTTTTTAATAGAAAATAGAAATAACTGGTACAGAGAAGAGGTTAGTATAGACTCTGCGCGCTTAAAAGTGTGGGAGTTAACAGGTAGCTACCCTAATTATATTAATATCTTGTTTGACTCAACCGGAATAGTTAAAAATGAATATGGTGTTGTAACTGACATCGATAATTATAGCATCGGTTTACCAGCTTCAGGATTACTATTTTGGCATATCGATGAAAAAATAATTTCTGATAAGATTTCTTCTTATCAAATAAATGCAGAAATTGAATTAAAAGGTGTTGATCTGGAGGAGGCAGATGGCGCTCAGGATATTGGCTATATATCTAATTTATTAACAGATCCCTCATCGGGGTATTGGGGTGATATGTGGTTTCGGGAAAATAATCAATACTTCAGATCGAACACTTCCGATCAATTAGAATTTTCATCTTATACTTTTCCTAATACCCATAGTAATAATAACTATGTTTCTGGAATTCATATAAATAATATTTCTGAAACAGATACAATTATGTCCTTTGATTTAAATTCTTCTTACGATGTAGACTTTTTTGATGTAAAAAATAAGTCTATTTTATTTCAATGGGATATCGACCAGGATGGAAGATTAGAATTTATTGGATCTGGCGATAGCCTATGGTGGTCGAACAATTTAAATCAACTCAATACATTTAAAGAAAATTTTACTGACAATATACAGTTTTGTATTGTAAAAAATTCCAACCCTACTGCATTTGTTGTTGTTGAAAAGATTTATCGTGCATATAATATTTTTTGGTATGAATACGATGATAAGATTAAGAATTTTTTACTTCTTTGGGATAGACGTTTAGAATCCAATGCGGGTGCGATAGATTTATTAGGGGCTGTACAAAAAAGTATATTTTATAAGCGAGGCGCTGTTTTTTTTCAAATTGATGAAAATGGTTACAATAAAATTGATTACCCTAAAGATCTTCTCAGTTTTTCAGCTACAAATAGTTCTCAGATATTTTATACAGATCAAGTTTTAAAAACAAATAACGGTCAGTCATCTTTATCTGCGGATTTCAGATCATTTTCATTGGTAGATCTTGACTTGGATGATAGGGTCGATATTATTGCGGTAGATCAAATTGGAAATATTCACGCGTTTGATGAAAATTTATATTATAAAAATGGATTTCCATTAAAAGTATCGGCTATTGGTACGGTATTAGCTATGGATCTATTAAACGATACGTATCCTGAAATCGTATTCGAACAAAGCGATAAAAGCTTAATTATTGCAAATCATGAAGGCTTGATTCAGCAATCACTATCATTAAATATTGATTCAAAATTATCATCTCTTGGGGTGTATCAAAATAAAAACTCATTAATACTAACCGATCAAATACTTATGTATAAAGATAGTCAAAATGATCAAAATAACCGTTGGGTATATAAATATGGATCGCCGGATTATTCACGATTTCTGGATCTAGATACACTAGATATAAATTTAACGAATCAGGGACTACTTGATAAATCGTTAACATACGCATATCCAAATCCATCTTATGGTGAAAATATAATCTTTCGCTTAAAAATTGGATCGATTGAAGCTATAAATATTGATATATATGATTTGGCTGGATTTCTTAAGGAATCAATATCAACAACAATAAAGAATAATATAAAAAATAGTTCATCATCTATAATAGAAATACCATGGAAAATTCAAAATGTTGATTCTGGAGTCTATTTAGCAAGAATAAGAGCTATTAACAAAAATTCCACTGAGGAAAAGATTATCAAGGTGGGTATAATTAAATGAAAGTTATTTTTTTAACATTCATTAGCACTTTCCTTTATGCGCAAGTTCAATACAATCATCCTGAACTTGATTGGAAAACCTTTGAAACTGAGCATTTTAGAATTCATTATTATTCTCAGACTGAAATTTCGGCAAGAAAAGGTGCATATGTTGCTGAAGAAGTATATGAATCAATAACCAAGCTCTATAGTTATGAACCTTTTGACAAAACAGATATTGTATTTACAGACACAGATGATATTTCAAATGGGGCAGCGTATTTTTATGATAATAAGATAATAATCTGGACAAGTCCTTTGGACTTTGAATTAAGAGGTTCTCATCGTTGGCTTCAGAATGTGATCGCACATGAATTTGCGCATATTGTATCCATTCAAAGTGCGCAAAAATTTGGCAAATCTATTCCTGGGGGTTATGTCCAATGGATCGGTTATGAAAAAGAAAAAAGATCGGATGTTTTATATGGATATCCAAATACTTTAATTAGCTATCCTATCCCTGGGACTACTGTTCCTCCCTGGTTTGCAGAAGGATTAGCGCAGTATATGTATCCCGATGCCGATTGGGATAATTGGGACACTATAAGAGATATGATTCTAAGGGATCAAATCCTCAATGGTAATAGTTTGAGTTGGCAAGAAATAAATACATTTGGCAAAAGAGGCATTGGTAATGAATCTGTATATAACACCGGCTATGCTTTTACTAGATATATAGCTGTAAAATATGGACATGATACCTTCAAAAAAATATTATCATCTCTTAGCAAGCCTTTTAATTATTCTGTATCTAAAGCAATCAAAGATGCTACCGCAAAAGATGGAAAAGCAATTTTTAATGATTTTAATAAAACATTAGAAAAAAGATACAATACATTAGCTTCTGATATTATTGAAAACGATGAATATTCTAAGATAATTCAACACAAAGGAACAGCAAATCTTTTTCCAATGTGGAATGAAGATGGGAATAAAATAGCATATATCTCAAATCAAAATCACGATTTCTTCAGCTCCACAGATCTATATATTTATGATTTAATTTCTGAAAATAATTCAAAGATTGTTGATGGTGTAATTTCTTTACCCGCCTGGAATGGTAAAAGCATTATTTATTACAGCAAAAGAGCAAAACTGCCTAATAAAGTTGGTTCAAAATTTTTTGATCTATACGAATACGATCTTAATACAAAAAAAGAAAAAAAATTAACTAATGATGCGCGCGCTTATTCACCAGCATTTAGCGAAAAAGATAGTGCAATTTTTTATTTGGCAACCTTTGATGGGACTCAAAACATTTATAAAATAAATCTTAAATCAAATACCTCTGAAAAAGTGTCTAGTTACGATAACCATGAAATTCTAAACAATTTAAAATATGATCGATTTAATAATCGCTTATTATTTGATGTAACCATTAATCATTTTAAAAATATACACTATATAAATTTGGAGGATAGTACTAGCGGAAAATTTATTCATAATAATTTATGGGATAGTAGAAATGCGACCCCTTTTAATGAAGGTGTAGTTTATAGTGATGATAGAACAGGTATATTTAATTTATTTTACATTGATAAGAATAGGCAGGGATATATAACAAACCTTACTGGTGGCGCTTTTATGCCTGATTACCATCAAAGCGGAAAAATAGTTTATTCTCAGTTTCAAAATGGTCAATATAATATTGCCATTTTAGATTCAATAAAAATATTTAAAACTTCGATGGTAGGATATAGCGATAGCTACTACGAAAAAAATAAATCGTTAACAGATCCTCTTAGAGGTGTGAGATCTGATAGCTCAGATCATTACGTAGATCATTTCCCTCCTATGTTTTTTATGCCACGCCTAACTATGGATTATGAAAAAATTAAACTAGGTACTTATTTTTATTCCTCTGAAATCATCGATAAGGTTAATTTAATTGGAGGAGTATCTTTAAATAAATTATTTGATCAAGATTTATTTTTCATAATGGAGTATAGACATCTCTATCCAACGTTATTTTTTGAAACTTATTATATGACGCGAAACACTGAAGAAAGAACAAACTATTCAGCATACAATCTTGATAATAATATCAAATTTAGATTATTGGAATTTAAGGGAGGTTTGCGAGCACCCTTTTATGGTAGTCAAATTGAGGTTTTTGCTAATTGGGCTCAGTATCGAGCATCAATTAAAGAAAATTTTCGCGAAAAGCCTGAGCTAAAAACAGGTTACGGGTATGATTATTTCAAAGGAAAGCAATTTGGCATTAATTGGAATTTTCAACAATATAAGCGCAGCGTTGATCAAAGTATTAATCCGGTAGGATATAAATTACAGATAGAAATTGTAAATGAACTTAATCAATTCATAGATGGGTTAGATTTATCAGATTCAGGAACATTAACATCTATATATAATAATCATAATTTAACTAGAAGAAAGATTGAGGCAGGATTCTCATTCAATATTCCATATACCAATAAATGGTCCGCATATTTTGGAGGAAAATATGGATCTATTTCAAATTCGGAAGCCGATTCATTTTTTCATTTTTTTGGTGGTGGATCACCCGGCCTTAAGGGATACCCATACTACAGTTTGCAAGGCACTGATTTGATGATAGGTGAGATTGGCTTGCGAATACCATTTTTTAAAGAAAAAAATTATATTTTTGGCCCTCTTTCTATAAATAATATGACTATGGGGTTTGAAAATCAATTTGGCGATGCATGGAATAGAAGAAATGCATACGATCAAAAAGGATCTATTGGCGTTCAGCTTAGAATTTCAGGATATTCTTTCTATAATTATCCTACAGCAATTGGTATAGAATACCATCAGCCTCAAAATCAATTCTATATGGATATTGGAGATGGAAAGAATATCCTATATGGGGATGAAGATAGAGTCTATTTAAATATCTTATTTGGGTTTTAAATGAAACAAATTCTCCTCAATTTATTTCTAATTTCATCCTTATTATCTCAATACAATGCCTATGATTTGAATCACTATGATTATAGCCGCGACTCATTAGAAACTGAATTATCAACCTTAATGTTAAAATCTTTTATTATCCCTGGTTGGGGTCAATTATCAAATAAAGATCCGCTATGGAAACCTTTTATCTTTTTTGGGATTGAAGTGCTAACAATAGGATCTGCGCTTCACTATAAAAAAACATCAGAAATCATACGTAATGATTTTGAGAACTATGCAGATGATCATTGGCGTTTAAATCTATGGTATGACAATACTAAAATTATTTTTCCGGATAGATGGAATGAAATAATAATTGGTACTCATAAGATTGGGTTGCAAATTGATGGTAAATACTATTTTTCAGATAACCTGGAAAGTCTAGTCCAGCAATATGATTGGTCACAAATATTTGTGGTCCGCGATAGAGATTTTTATGAAAATATTGGTAAATATGATCAATTTGTGGGAGGATGGGATGATGAATATGACAATCCTTTCGATGGCGTAGGTAATTGGTATACTCAAAAAAAGGGAAGTGTTGAATCGGTGATACTGACGAAAAGAAAAAACTATTATCGCAATCTACGCAATGATAGTAATCGTTATTCCAATTATGCTAGATATGCAGTTTCTGCAATTATGCTAAATCATTTAATTAGTGGTTTAGAAACTGTATTAAATTCTAATAAAGGTAATTCATTTAATAAAAACTACTCATTTGCATTAAATCCATATGCCTATGTAAATGAAGGTGGTGTTCAACTTGTTTTTAGGTGGTAAATTCTATATTAATTAAGATGTTAAAAAGTACAATATATAGTTCAAAAATTATTTATCTATTTGTTTTTGCAATTTTACTTATTTCTTGTTCAAGTAGCGTTGCTCGTAGAGATATTAATTATGAAGATGAATTTGAAAATGGAAAAATTGCATTAGGTAAAAAGAAGTACATTAAAGCACAAGATCACTTTAACACTGTTGTTATAGGCGCTTCTCATACAGATTTAGGTGATGATGCACTTTTTTACCTAGGAGAATCTTTTTTTCTTTCTAAAGAATATTTATTAGCTATATCTGAATATGATCGCTTAATTCGCAGAATGCAGTTTAGCCCATATATTGAAAAGGCAAGATACCGTATTTGTGAAGCTTATTTAATATTATCACCTAAATACTACAATGACCAAACGTACAGTGAAAAGGCGCTTGAAAAACTTCAGGAATTTATTGATGATTATCCAGAATCAGATGAAAGGCAAAAAGCAGAAAATGATATAAAAATCTTAAGAAATAAGTTATCTGAAAAAGCTTATCAGTCTGGCGTGCTGTATATGAAAATGGAGGAGTACAAAGCTGCTTTATTAGCTTTTAAACAAGTAATTGAGCTGTACTACGATACAGACTTCATTGAATTAGCGCACTTGAAAACAATTGCGTGCCACATTGAACGCAATGATATGGAATTAGCAAAAAATTATTATTCTAATAACCAAACATCAATTAAGGACATAAATATGGATGATTTAGTAGATGAATGGTTTGTACAAAAAAGAGTATTTGATAGGATTGAATTAGAATGAAGGTTTGTCTTTTTGGAGGGACCTTTGATCCACCCCATCTTGGACATCTGATTATAGCTCAAACTATTTTTGAAGCAGAAAAGTTTGACCAGATTGTTTTTGTTCCAGCGTTCAAGCCCCCTCATAAAAATGGCATTCAAATATCTCCTGTGGATTATCGCTTAGATATGTTAAAAATTGCGATAAAAGAAAATCCAAATTTTCTTTTATCTGATATTGAGATTCAACGGGGTGGATTATCCTATTCAATCGATACAATTGTTGATTACAAGAAGCATAATAATATCGAATCAAATAATCTATTTTACTTGATTGGTAGCGACTCCCTTAAACAATTCCATAAATGGAAAGATCCCGAAAGAATTATTAATGAATCAAGGGTAATCGTAGCAATTAGGCCAGGATTTAGACCTTCAGATATACCTAATTGGATACTAGCTAAAATCCAATTTGCAAGTATACCCAGAATTGAAATATCATCAACTGCTATTAGAAAAAGATGGGTTAAAGATAAGACTATACGTTATATGGTAACCGAGTCTGTTTGGCAGTTTATCAATAAGAATAAACTTTATTTATGACTGAAAGCATATTTTTATTATTTCTTGGATCTATTATGCTGTATTTAGGCTCCGAATGGATAGTCAAGGGTGGTGTAGCCATAGCTGAAAAATATGGCATATCTACTATTGTTATAGGTTTAACTGTTGTAGCGTTTGGAACATCCCTTCCTGAATTATTGGTCAGTCTAAATGCCGCTTTGCAAGGGAGTACATCTATTGCAGTTGGAAACGCTATAGGTTCAAATGTTGCAAATGTTGGGCTGGTTTTGGCGCTAAGTGCATTTATTTTTCCAATTTCGCTAAATTATAAACTAATTAAAAGAGACTTATGGATTTACCTTGTCTCATGTCTTATTTTCATCCTTTTTTCTTTAGATGGTAGGCTTAGTAAATTTGAAGGAGCATTTTTTGTAAGCAGTTTATTATTTTACATCATTTTTAGTATTAAGAGGCCAATAAAAACTGATAACGAAATTGAAAAATCTAGTGATGATAATTTTGGAGAGAAGGTATTATTTGTTATTTTTGGTATTGTTGGATTATCTCTTGGTGCAGATATATTTGTAGATGGTTCAGTTTATATTGCTAGATTTTTTGGAATATCTGAGGTTGTTATTGGAATGACAATAGTAGCATTCGGCACCTCTCTTCCTGAGCTTGCCACCTCTGCTATGGCTGCTTATAAAAGAGAGAGCGCTATATCCATTGGAAATATTATTGGTTCGAATATTTTTAATATTCTATGTGTTTTAGGCGTAACATCAATCATTGAGCCGTTAAATTCTAATTGGGATGAAATATCATTCCAGGTCATAATTATGATTTGTTATGGATTTTTAATTTTTATTGCATCAAAATTAACCCAACCTATCAATAGAATTTTTTCAGCTATGATGCTATGCGGATATATTCTTTTCATTTATGTTCTATTTTAAATTTATTTAATAACATATAGATTATAGCATGATAAAGATAGATAATGTTTCCTATAGTTACCCAAAAGGGGGCGGTGTTTCCAATATTAACTTAAATATTGATGATGGTGAATTTGTTTTTATGATTGGACCAACCGGCTCTGGCAAAACTACAATTTTAAGACTGATCTATATGGACTTACTTCCTAAGGCCGGATTAATAAGTATTGATAAATTTGATTCGCAATCAATTAAAAAAAGAAAGATTCCTTATTTAAGAAGGAAAATTGGTGTGATTTTTCAAAACTATCATTTATTAGAGGATCGAAATTTATTTGAAAATATAGCTCTACCATTGCATGTGCTTGGATATGATAAAGATGAAATTATTGAATTAACCAATGAATCTATTGAAGAAGTTGGTTTATCTGGTAAAGAATCTCATTATCCTTATGAATTATCTGGAGGCGAACAACAGCGTGCTTGCGTTGCTCGATCACTTATCAAAGATCCTGATATAATTTTAGCAGATGAACCTACCGGAAACCTTGATCCGGTAGCATCTTTTGAATTAATCAAATTATTTGAAGAAATTAGTAAAGATGGAACCTCAGTCCTTATGGCATCTCATAATTATAATTTAATCAAAGGCAGAGGCCACCGCATTGTAGAAATGCAAAATGGTTCAATAAGGCAATAAATGAATAAGCTAGTTTTTATATTTGCTGAAGGATTTAAAAATGTGTGGCGACATAAGTCTTCCGCGGTTTCATCAATTTTTTCTATCTATTTAACATTGATTGTTTCTGGATCGCTATTAATAATTAGTCAAAATACAAATAAATTAATTGAATATTTAAGAGACAAGTATAAGATAGAAGTATTTTTCAAAGATGATGTCACTGAGCAAAGAGTTACTGAATTAGTAACTGAATTCAAAAAGAAAAATATAGTTCAATCAATTACTGTAATTTCAAAGAAAGATGCTGAAAGAATATTTAAATCGCAATTTGGTGATGATATCCTTGGCCTTTTAGGGTATAATCCATTACCTATAAGCTGTGTAATTAATTTAAAAAAAGATTGGCCGTCAAGGCTTGATTTGCAACCAATAATTTCCGATTTAAAAAAATATCGAGAAGTGGATGAGGTAAGGCATCAAGGTAAATTAATTTCAAGAATTGAGAGTTATTATGATAGATTTTTACAGATTATGATTATAGCAATTTCAATAACTTTAATCATTGCAATATTTATTATTTCAAATACTGTGCGCTTAACAATATTCTCAAAAAAAGAATTGATTAAATCTTTGCAATTAATTGGTGCTACTAAATGGTTTATTAAAGGGCCATTTATTATTGAAGGTATCGTTCATGGCTTAATTGCTGCTATTTTAGCCGTATACTCACTTGTAGGTATAATAAGGTTTAGTAAATATTTGATTTACGACTTAACAAAATTTGGAATTATTTTTGATCAGGTTTTTATTTTTCAGGTCTTATTATCTATTTCTATTCTAGTTGGCTTTATAGGAGCAAATAGGGCCATATCTCGCTTTTTAAAGTAATTATCAACCATTTGTTTCAAGTAAATAAAATCATCTAATTTCTATTTATGTCAATTCAAAAATATAAAACTTTAGATTTAAGGTATACCTCGATATTGGTGGCTGTAGTTGAAGGGTATATAAATACCTGTCAACCTATTTCATCAAAATATGTTCAGAATAGTCTATCTGCAAATTTATCCAGCGCAACTATTAGAAATGTTATGTCATGTTTAGAAAAAGATGGGTTTTTGAAACAAGTACATAAATCAGGGGGTCGTATTCCTACTGATCTTGGATATCGATTTTATATTAATTCAATCAAAACATATGATAAACTAAGCGAACATGTTGTGCCAGAGCTTGAAGATGAATTAAGAACTATTTCTAACAATGTTGATGATGTCTTAAATGCTACAGCTTCTATGTTGTCAGAATTAAGCAACATGTTTAGCGTAGTTACTATTTCTGAGTATCATAATAGTATATTAGTTGATATAGAGTTAGTTGAGCTCAACGGTAATCGAGTAATGTTAGTACTTGGCATGAATAATGGCCTCGTCAAGTCAATTGTTTTAGATCTTGATATTAATATTAAACCTAAACACATGAATTCAATTATACGTC